>JBLNAS010000200.1:0-11670 GCA_050259475.1 Methylocystaceae bacterium | reverse complement strand
GCAGTGGCTGCGGCTGTTCGGCAGCCATGTTATGTGGGCCAATTATTAAGAAAATGATGCGGGGAGACTTAGCTCGCGTGCTTTTAATCGGAACTGGTGCCTTACAGAGTCCAGGTAGTCTTCAGCAGGGAGGAACCATTCCCGCCGTCGCCCATGCGGTGGCGATAGAGAGGGTGGACCTATAATCATGGGAGATATGTTACTCAATGCCTTTGTTGTCGGTGGCATTATATGTGTACTGGCACAATTGCTCATGGATCTCACCAGTTACAAAATAACTCCGGGTCACATTCTAGTTGGTTTGGTAGTGACGGGAGCAATACTGAGTGCCATTGGCCTTTATAGTCCTCTGGTCAAACTAGGAGGTGCGGGAGCCACAGTACCGCTTAGTGGTTTCGGTCATGCCCTAGCTCAAGGTACTCTAAAGGCGGTAGCGGCGGAAGGATTTTTAGGAGTTTTTACTGGTGGGGTAACGGCTACTTCAGGTGGGATACTGGCCGCCACCGTTTTTGGCTATCTGATGGCAGTTACATTCAATCCTAAGGGATAAGATATATGAAAAAAAGAGTTATTATCGTAACCGATGGAGATCATGCGGCTCGCGAAGCCATAAAAGTTGCTTGTGCCAATGTGGGAGCCTATCCCTTGAATATAACGGTCGGTAATCCTAGTCGCTTGACCGGGGAGGAGACCTTGTTTCAGATCAAATCATATCCCAAGGAACCGGTAGTTGTTATGGTCGACGACGGTGGGTGGGTAGGGGAAGGTAAAGGCGAGAGTATAATAGCCTATCTGCTTAATTCTCAGGACGAAATAGAATTACTGGGTGTAGTGGCCGTGGCTTCCGCGACTCGCCGTACTCGAGGAGTGGAGGTTGATTGCTCACTTACCCGGCAGGGTAATCAGTCGAAGCAGCCGGTCAATAAGCTTGGTTTTCCCGAACCGGTAAACCATCACTATCTGGAGGGAGATACCACTGAAATTTTGCTTATGCAACACGGCATTAAAGTGGTAGGCTGTGGGGATTTGGGCAAAATGGACTGGCGGGATGACCCGGAAAAGGGAGCCCCGGTAACTACAGAATGCCTGCGCGCGATCTTATTTCCGACGGAAGAGGGGAGTGAACTGGCATGACGGTACCGCGAATTGGTATACCACGGGCTATGTACAACCACTATTTTTATCCCTTTCTAAAGACCTTCTGGCAGGAGGTGGGCTTTGCCCCGGTTTTTTCGCCTCCTACTAACCGTTTAATTCTGGATAGCGGAGTGCAAGCTGCCGTCGATGAAGCCTGCTTGCCCCTAAAGGTGTTTTATGGGCATGTGGCGTTTTTAGAAGCCATGCAGCTCGATTATCTTTTGTTACCCCGCTATACGTCGGTTGAGGCCAAAGCTTACCTGTGTCCTAAGTCAATGGGCTTACCTGATATGGTAAGGGCTGAAATGGAGCTTAACACTCCGCTAGTCATACCTAATATCGATTTTTCCCGAGGAGAAAATATTTTCCGTCATGAATTTCATAGTTGGGGAAGAAAATTGCAGATTAGTCGCCCGCTGCTGATTAAAGCCTGGCAAAGGGCAATTGAAGCACAGAAGCAGGTGGCGAGGTTAACCCGGAAACAGCAGCTTTCATATCCCCAAGCGATTACAGCCTGGGAACAAGACAGCGATTATTGTCAAGCGCAACCGCTTGCTAGTGCAATCACGGTCGGTGTTCTTGGTAATGGGTATCTGACTTACGATGAGCAGATCAGTCTAAATCTGTTAGCTACTTTGCATCAAATGCAGGTGAAAACCCTTACCCCAGAAATGCTATACCAGGAGCAGATTGATGATTATGGCAAGATTTTGCCCAAGAAGCTGTTTTGGTCTCTGGGCCACAATATGATAGGTGCGGCTCTTGCCTGGCAGGATCAGGCCATGGTAGATGGTATTATTCACACTACCTGTTTTGGCTGCGGACCTAATTCGTTAGTCGGGGAAATGCTGCAGCAGAGGATAAAGCAGGTTCCGTTTCTAATGTTGACAGTCGATGAGCATAGTGGACAGGCCGGTCAACAAACCAGATTGGAGGCTTTTATCGATTTGCTGGAAAGGAAGAAGCGGCATGCGGGTTAGCTTTCCCCATATGGGCAATATGGATATTACTTTAAGTGGATTGTTTTCTACTCTCAATACAGAAATGGTTATACCACCCCCTATAACTCGACGCACCTTGGAGTTGGGGACCAGCCACTCACCAGAGGCAGCCTGCCTGCCTTTCAAACTCAATATTGGCAACTTTATTGAAGCGATGGAGCAGGGGGCGGACACCCTGGTGATGCTAGGTGGATGGGGACCTTGCCGCTTAGGCTACTATGCTCAGGTGGAGCGGGATATCCTCCACAACCTAGGTTATAAGTTCGACATGATCATTATCGAAGCCCCAGAATCTCGAGTAAAAGGGTTGCTAGAAAAGGTTAGGTCTGTCGGGAATGGCGTTAGTAGCTGGCAAGTTTTTAAAGGGGTACACTTTGCTTGGATCAAAACCCAAGCGGCTGATGAAATTGAGAAAGCCTATTTTGACTTCCTGCCCTATGCTCGCTACCCAGATGCAGCAGCGGTGGAATACCGGTTGGCTTTGGCTAATCTGTTGGAAGCCAAGACCCGCCCAGACGTAGAGCAGGTAATTAGCAATTATAAAACTGCCGTCGAAAAAGCAGTTAAAATCTATCGTCAGCCGATCAAGATCGGCATTATCGGGGAAATTTATACTATATTGGAGCCCTATGCCAATTTCCATATCCAGGAGCGTTTGGCGAGGATGGGGGTGCACTGTGAGCGTAGCCTTTATCTATCAGAATGGCTAAATGACCATCTTACGGGGGGACGAATGCCGACCGGTTCTTCGCGTCAACACACCCGGCTGGCTGATCCGTATCTGCCATGTTGGGTTGGGGGCCATGGTCGGGAAACCGTTGGTTACGCGGTTAGTTTTGCGCGCCAGGGCTTTGACGGTTTAATCCAAGTCGGGCCTCTTACCTGTATGCCGGAAATAGTAGCGCAGGCAATTTTGCCTCAGGTGGGAAGACAGGAGCAGATACCCATTATGACTTTGTGGGTGGATGAACAAACCGGGGAAGCTGGACTACAGACGCGACTGGAAGCTTTCGTTGATATGCTGGAGAGGAAAGCTCGGCGGGGAGTCCTGGGAGGTTATAAAAGTGGCAGATAAATTTTATTTGGGTGTAGATATTGGTTCGGTATCCAGTAATTTTGTCTTAGCTGATGATGACGGTGAATTGGTAGAAAAACTCTATCTGCGTACCATGGGCAACCCTATGACCGCTATCATTCAAGGTATGAATTATTTGCAAACCAGTGCATCAAACCGTGAAATTGTCGGGGTAGGCACGACTGGCAGCGGGCGCCATCTGGCGGGGGTAATGCTGGGAGCGGATGTGGTAAAAAATGAGGTTACAGCGCATGCGGTTGCGGCCTTGCATCAGGTGCCTGAGGTACAGACCATTATCGAGATCGGAGGACAGGATTCAAAAATCATCATCATTCGCGATCAGGTGGTAGTGGATTTTGCTATGAACACGGTTTGTGCAGCGGGAACCGGTTCATTTCTGGATCAACAGGCTCAGCGGCTCGGGTTAGCAATTGAGGAATTTGGGTCAGTAGCTTTGCAGGCTGGAAGCCCAGTGCGAATAGCTGGTCGTTGTGGCGTATTTGCTGAATCAGATATGATCCATAAACAACAACTGGGGCATCCCTTAGCCGATATTGTAGCCGGCCTGTGTCAGGCTTTGGCTCGCAATTATCTTACTAATGTTGGTAAAGGTAAAGATATTCAGGCTCCGCTTATCTTCCAAGGGGGAGTGGCTGCTAATGCTGGACTGGTCGCGGCCTTTAACCAATTGCTGGGGATTATGCCGGTGGTACCAAATAATCACGAGGTAATGGGGGCTATGGGCGCTGCTTTATTAGCCAAAGAGGTGGTTGGAGTGACACGGAGAACCGGGTTTAAAGGTTATGAATATATTAATCAAGGCAACTTCCAAACCCGTAGTATTGATTGCAGTGGCTGTCCCAATCAATGTGAAGTAGTATGTATTAAACGGAATCGCAAGGCTATTGCTTACTGGGGCGATCGTTGTCACCGTTATGAAAATCAGGTAAACACCACCAGCCAGCAAGCTGTGTAGTTAATAAACTTGGTCAGAAACCAAAAGAAAAGCCTTGCTGGTCAAGCACGTCCCATGTTAATATTTTAGCAACCGGTTCTCAGCCGGTTATAGTTAGAGTTGAGTTGAGTTGTGACGAGATGAGAGGAGAACTTAAGATGAGCAGAGATGAGAGAAGAGTCTATTTGCCTATGGATCGGATTCCACGTTTTTGGTATAATGCGCAGGCCGATCTAGCCCAACCTTTATTACCATCACTTGATCCCCAAACCAAGAAACCAGTAACCCCGGAAGCGATGAAGGGGCTTTTTGCGTCTGCCCTGGTAGAGCAAGAGGTTTCCACCGAACGTTATATCGAGATTCCGGAAGCGGTAAGAGAATTATACAGTATGTATCGCCCAACTCCGCTAATTAGAGCTATTGGTTTGGAAAAGGCTCTGGATACCCCGGCTGAAATCTATTACAAATATGAAGGGGTTAGCCCGGTAGGGAGTCACAAGCTAAATAGTGCCCTGCCGCAGGCTTACTACAATAAAATTGAGGGCAAGACCCGGCTAGCTACCGAAACCGGAGCTGGCCAATGGGGAACCGCCTTAGCTTTTGCCTGTGCCCATTTTGATCTGGAATGTATGGTTTATATGGTTAAGGTCAGTTACCAGCAGAAACCTTATCGCCGCTCGCAGATGATGCTTTATGGTGCTAAGGTAGAGGCTTCTCCCAGTAATCTAACCGAAGCTGGTCGTCAACATCTAGCGGAATATCCTCATAGTGCGGGTAGCTTAGGATTAGCGATTAGTGAAGCGGTCGAAGATACCATATCCCGGGATGATACTAATTATGTTTTGGGCAGTGTGCTTAATCATGTAGTATTGCACCAGTCAGTTATTGGCTTAGAGACCAAGGAAGCACTTGAGATGCTCGGTGTAAAGCCGGATGTAGTAATCGGTTGCTGTGGCGGTGGGTCCAATTTTGGCGGTATGGCGTTTCCTTTCTTGCCCGACAAGCTGAAAGGGGAAAATATAAGATTGCTAGCGGTAGAGCCAGCAGCTTGTCCTACCTTAACCCGAGGCGTATTTGCCTATGACTATGGTGATGTGGCTGGTATGACCCCGATTAGTCCGATGTATACCTTGGGTCACGCTTTTATGCCTTCACCGATTCACGCTGGTGGTTTGCGTTACCATGGTGCTTCCCCATTGCTTAGTCAGTTATATAAGGATGGTCTGGTCGAAGCGGTAGCTTACAACCAAATGCAAGCCTTTGAAGCAGCTATGCAATTTGCTCACCATGAAGGTATCGTACCAGCACCAGAATCATCGCATGCCATTAAGGCGACGATTGATGAAGCGATACGCTGCCGCGAAAGTGGACAAAAGAAGGTAATTGTCTTTTGCTTAAGTGGGCATGGTTTACTTGACTTGGCTTCTTATGATAAATACTTGAGCCAGGAAATCTGCGACTGTGCACTTACTGATGAAGATATTCAAAAGGGTATCAGTCAGCTTCCGGAAATTGACCTCAGTGTCATTTAAGTAACCTGATAGATATAACTTTAGGCATTCTGAATGTTTCGTAATCTAGCTGTCGTTAGTTGGCTAACCGTTGCGACAATATGATTGATTAATAACTTCCCTGCTGGTTAAAAACTGGTTAGGGAAGTTTTTTTATCCCATCATTCGCGCGCATTACTCGGATATTCGAGGTTTTGATAACTAATTGGTGCTGTAATTTGTAATATCGGGTTTTTAAGCAGGAGAAAGGAACCCCCAGCCGAATATTACTATTATGAAATGTCGGACAAGTAATATTATTCTTTATTATTTAACTAATAGTAGGTGTAAATAATTAACGTTCCAGCTAGGAGAGGAGAGAAAACAGATGATCGAGAAAACCTTAAAAACTGTACCCCAAGCCTTTTATGCTACTACTAAACGGGTACCTGACCGACCAGCACAAAGATTTAACCCGGCACTTAATCAGGGTGACCATAATGGTGAATTAACTTACCGTCAATTACAGGAAAGGGTTGAAGTGCTGGCTTACGGATTACTAGAACTAGGATTCGAACGCCAGGAACGTATTGCTATCATGGCACCTAGTGGTCCTTTTTGGACCCAGGTGGACATGGCAATCAGTAATAGTGCCGCGGTTAGTGTCACCATCTATCCTACTTTATCGTTAGGTGAAGTTACTTACATCATTAATGATTCGGCCAGTCGCTATCTCTTTATTCACAATGCTGAGCTTTTAAAACATGTAATGGCAGGTATAGACCAAATGCCATTGCTGCAGAAAATTATTGTGATGGATATGAACTATCAAAGCCAGGATGAACGGGTATTAGGCTTGGGACAATTACTGAAAATGGGTGAAGCGTGCTCCAAGGCTACCCGCGAGCTGTACTGGGAACGGGTCAACAGTGTAACCCTTGATGATTGGTATACTATCCTTTATACTTCGGGCACGACCGGCCAGGGCAAAGGGGTTATCCTTACTCATTGGGGATCTGGATCCCGCATGAGTGGGGTCAATGAGTATTTTCACCGTTGCGGTATGGACATTACCGAAGATGACGTGACCTTATGCTTTTTGCCCCTGTCCCATATATTTGACCGGGGATCTTGCCAGTTGATGGCGATTTGGAACGGAGCCTGCATTGCTTATGCTGATAATGTAGGAACATTGCTGGCTGATATGCAAAAGTATAATCCGACCTGGATTAACTGCGTTCCTCGCCTTTATGAAAAGATTTATATCACCTTCCAGCAGCAGATGGCAGATAGTCATCTTAAGAAAAAGCTGTTTGATTGGGCACTTAAAGTCGGCCGGCAAGCCCTGGAATATCGTAACGATGGCCAGGGTCACTATGATATGACTCCCACCCTAGATTTAAAATCACGTTTGCCACTGGGTTTGAAAATCAAATTTGGGATTGCCGATAAATTATTTGCCAAAGTGCGTGGTTTGTTCGGCAGCCGCTTCCGCTTCTCATTTTCCGCTAGTGCCGGTATTGCCCCTGATCTTCTAATATTTTATTATACCCTGGGGCTAGCGGTGGTCGAAGGTTATGGCTCCACTGAATCCTGGAATGCCTGTGTCTTAAACCCCATAACCGCCTGCAAACCAGGGTATATTGGTATGGAAGCCAATGGGAGTCAAGCCCGAGTAGCAGCAGATGGTGAACTTGAAATGAATGGAGCTGGCTTCTTTAGGAAGTATCTGAATATGCCCGAAGAAACTGCGGATTCATTTACCGAAGATGGTTGGTTTAAAACTGGTGACCTGGTAGTACAGGATACCGATGGTTATATTAAAATTGTTGATCGTAAAAAGGCGATTATTTGTTTGGCTACCGGTAAGAATGTGGCTCCAGCTAAGATTGAAAATATGTTTTCTACCAGCCAGGTTGTTGAACAGGTATTCGCCATTGGTGACGAACGCAATTATATCAGTCTTCTGGTCGTGCCGAATTTTGCCAATGTACTTGCCATTTACGAACGGGAACATATTAAATATGATAAGAGCCAGTTGGTATGGGAAGAAATTGGTGGCGTCAAAATGTGTGTCCAGGTAGGACAGGACTTTGCCCAGCATCCCTTGCTGCAAAAGATGATTGCTGCTGATGTTGAAAAGGCTAATCGGCGATTAGAAGAATTTGAAAACATCCGGCGTTATACCATCATTACACGGCGTTTCACTGAGGAAACTGGAGAATTAACTCCAACGCAAAAGACCAAGAAACGAGTTATTTTAGCTAACTATGAACCGATTATTGAGGCTATGTACTAGATCAAGCTGAAAAATACCCCGGCCAGCTGTGGCCGGGGTATTTTTGCGTCTAACCTGGTAATTATTTGCCCTACGCGGGGGGGCGTACCTGTTTTAAATGCCTAGAACAAAATCTATTGCTTAGCAGGATTTATTTACCAGGCAGCGAATTGAGAATAAATGTACGGACATTCGTACAAATCATAGATGAAATTGAATATTGGATATAAGAGGTGAACAAATGCTGGATTTAAATAGCTCCCTGCCTTTATATGCCCAACTGCGAGAAATACTGCGACGAGACATTGAGCATGGCACCTGGAAGGTGGGAGATGTCATCCCTCCAGAACAGGAATTAGTGCGGCAATATCAGGTGGCGCGGTCAACAGTGCGCCAAGCCATTATGGATTTGGTTAATGAAGGTTTGCTTTACCGCAAACAGGGCAAAGGGACATTTGTCTGCCGTAACCGGCGATTAGATGCTATGGAGCCATTGCTTAGTTTCTCGGCGGAAATGGTAAGCCGGGGGGTAACACCCAGAGCTCGGATATTAAAACAAGGCTTAACCAGTGATGTTCCATCCGAGGTCCAGGCTTTGATGGGCCAAGGTCCAGTTTATCATCTCCTGAGGTTACGCTTAGCCGACGAGGTACCGCTGGCCCTTGAGTATTCCTATTTTAATCCTCAGGTACTACCGAATTTAGATCAGGAGAACTTAGAGGGCTCGTTATATCAACTAATCGTGTATGAACGTCAGATGCAGATATCCAAAGTCGAACAGGCTATTGGTTCCTCGAGAGCGGATGCCGAGCAGGCTAGTTGGTTAGATATGGATGCGCAGGAACCGGTGCTGGTTTTGGAGCGCACTATGTTTTGTGCCGGGATTCCCTTCTATTGGTTGCGTTTTTATTACCGGGGTGATTTATACCGTTTTTACAGTGTGCTGGAGGGAATGCCGCGCTAATCGCGGACTGCTATTGATGGTCTGTGTAGGGAGAAGGAGAGAAGTAAATGGTTTATGAAATCGTGTATCCGGTACCCGAGCTTCGCGGGTTAGATGCTTGTTTAGCGGAATTGCAGCCGTTGCTGGGTGATCGAATGTCGGTCGATGAAAGCGAGCGGTTATTAGTCGGCAAAGATTTTTGGCCGATTGCGGGGAATTGGCTTACCCAGGGGAGAGTACCTTCTTTACCTGATGTCGTAGTTTGGCCGGAAAACCGAGATGAAATAGCTCAGGTATTAAAAATTGCCGCGCGCTATCAAATACCAGTAGTGCCCTTTGGCGAAGGCTCCGGGGTACTAGGGGGGGTCTGTGCGGTAGCTGGTGGCATTACGGTTGATATGAAAAGAATGAATCGGATAATAGAGCTGGACGAGAAGAGCCTGTTGCTAACAGTGGAAGCAGGAATTAATGGTGAAACCCTGGAGCGTAAGCTTAATGAACTAGGTTACACCCTTCGTCATATTCCCCAGTCCATACGCTGTTCGACGGTAGGAGGATGGGTAGCTTGTCGGGCAGCTGGTCAATTCTCCACTAAATACGGCAAGATTGAAGATATGCTGGTTGGTCTACAAGCGGTATTGCCGGACGGTAGTATCTATGAGAACACCATTGCTCCCCGCACCGCAACCGGCCCCCGCCTGGATCAGCTTTTCCTCGGAGCGGAGGGAATGTTCGGGATTGTAACTCAAGTTGTGTTACGAGTTTGGCCCTTACCGGCAGCATCGGCCCATAGATCGTTCGCTTTTACTCACGTCGAAGATGCTTTAGAAGCGGTGCGTAGCATTTTACAGGCACAAATACGTCCGGCGGTAGTGCGGATTTATGATGCCGGTGAAACCGAGCACCACTTTAAGGAGGTAGCAGCAGCCGCTGGAAGATGTATGCTGGTACTGGTGATGGAGGGGATACCAGAGTTAGTGGCCGTCGAGAACCTGATTAGTGAACGCGAGTGTTTAAAAGCGGGAGGAGTAGACTGTGGTGCCGAACCGGTAGCGCATTGGTTTTCTACCCGGTTCAATGTCAGTCTGTCATCGATCCTGATTCAACATAAAGCGGTAGTCGATACCATCGAAATTGCAGCTACCTGGAAGACGATTGCTTCCCTTTACCAGCAATTGATGATTGGGATAAAAGCGGTGCCGGGCACGATGTTAGTAGGAGGGCATTTTTCCCATGTTTACTCCGATGGAGCCTGCCTATATATGACGGTGGTGGGTATGCCGCCTGGTGATACTGATGAGTATTACCGTCAGATTTGGGATACTGCCATGACGATTACCCATGCCGGCGGTGGCACCATTAGTCACCATCATGGTATTGGACTTAACCGGTCGCGGTTTATGAGCCTGGAACATGGGACGGTCGGCATGGAGTTATTAAGCAAACTCAAGCAGGCTATCGATCCGGGAAATATTATGAACCCTGGTAAGCTGGGATTGGGGGTACCGGGAAATGAATAATGAAACCCTAATGCAGGTAGGTAATTGTGCGATCTGTCCCAATATGTGTCGCTTTGATTGCCCGGTTAATAATGCTATGCGCCGGGAAGGGGTATCTCCCGCTGGTAAAATGCGATTAGCCTACATGCTGGAACAAGGAACCTTGGACCCAGCACCAGCAGCAGTAGCTAATTTGTATCAATGTCTTGGCTGTCGGGGATGTGAAACCTGGTGCGCTTTCCCTGATTTATCGGTAGCCGATTTGTTAGCTGAAGCTCGGATTAAATATGCCGGAGCAGGCCTGGCTCCATCGGTCATTTATGAGGTCAAAAAACAGCTAGATGAATACCAGACCCTCTTTACTCCCGAGGAGATGCAGTCATCACCGGCCGAGGTTGACCCCGGGGCTGAGGTGTTACTATTTGCCGGTTGTGCTTATCGTAAATATAGACCCCAAGCCATTGAGGCCGCCTTAAGCCTTTTGCAGGCTGCGGGACTTAGAGTTACTATGCTTGAGGATGAGACTTGTTGTGGGTTCCCGGCAGGTTGTTTAGGGATTATGGATACTACTGGTCGCCTAGCTAGGCAAGCCATTAGTAAAATCAAGGCCAGCGGTGTTAAACAGGTGGTCACGCTTTGTCCGGAATGTTTTAGTGCCTTTAGTAAGCGCTATCCAGCTGCCGGGTTAGAGCTAGGAGTAACCGTGCAACAATTTGCTCCGTTTGTTCTCAGTTTACTGCAAGCCAATAAGCTGGTAGGATTAAAACGTTTTGCGGCCTCAGTAGTGTGGCATGATCCCTGTGTTTTAGGTCGAGGACTTGGATTATATGAAGAACCCCGTCACCTACTGCAGGCGGTACCCGGACTGCAGCTTAAAGAAGCTCGATATAATCGGGAACAAGCCCACTGCTGTGGAGCTGGGCAGTTATACGACCAGCTTGAACCGAGTGCGGCCACACGGATTACGCAGATAAGAAATGAAGAGTTAGAGGCAACGGCGGCGGATTTAATTGTTACCTGCTGCCCATTTTGTGAGCACCAATTAGGCCAAACCGCAAAGCTACCGGTGGTCGATCTGGCCGAGGTGCTTTGGGCTTCCTGGCAAGAGGGACGGGATAAGGATTATATTTTAGAGCAGAAGCTGCAGATTGCTCTGCACCAGGAGCCACTTTTAGCGGGGAAAAACATTCGGGTTCAGGTAGAACAGGGATTAGTTAAGTTAGAGGGACAAGTAGATACTTGGGCACAAGTGGTGAAAAGCGGTCTAAAAGCCGGGGAGTTCCCTGGGGTTT
>JBLNAS010000199.1:0-3154 GCA_050259475.1 Methylocystaceae bacterium | reverse complement strand
AGGTTATGGTGCCCCTCGTCCGCAAGGTCAAGGTGGACCGGGTCAAGGTTATGGTGATCGTCGTCCGCAAGGTCAAGGTGGACCGGGTCAAGGTTACGGTGGTCGTCCGCAAGGTCAGGGTGGACCGGGTCAAGGGCCAAGAACGCCCAGAATGGTGGTACCACCAGCTCCGGTAACTGAAGATAAGCCAAGAAAAACTGGGCCGCCGGCTAAAGATAAAGAAAAAGACTCCCGTCGTATGCAGGGAAAAACCGCTCATTCTGATAAAGAAATCACTCGTATTTTAGGTGACACTACTCGTCGTGGTTCCAGAGTTAGGGGTAAGAAACATGGGAGCAATAAAGATGAAAATGGAGTAACTCCAGAGTTCATCACCATTTTTGATCAAATTACAGTTCGGGAATTAGCCGAACAGCTTAATAAGAATCCAGCCGAGTTGGTTAAAAAGCTTTTTAATCTCGGGATAATGGTTACCGTTAATCAGGATATCGAATACGAAGTAGCAGAGATACTAGCTAGTGATTACGATGTCCGGGTAGAGCGGGGTCAGACTAAAGAAGAGCGATTAATGGAAGAAATTGTTGATGCTAGCGAGGACCTTAAATCGCGCCCACCAGTAGTAACCGTGATGGGTCATGTTGATCACGGTAAAACCTCACTACTTGATGCCCTGCGGGAAACTAATGTAGTTGCTGGTGAAGCAGGTGGCATCACCCAACATATTGGTGCTTACCAGGTTGAAATTAAAGGCAATCGTATTACCTTTATTGATACCCCTGGTCATGAAGCTTTTACCGCCATGCGCTTACGGGGTGCCATGGCGACTGATATTGCGATTTTAGTTGTGGCGGCTGATGATGGTGTAATGCCACAAACTATTGAGGCGATATCACACGCCAAGGCAGCGGAAGTACCTATAATTGTTGCGGTTAACAAAATCGATCGTGAAAATGCTGACCAAGGTCGCGTCAAGCAGCAATTAGCCGAACATGGTTTAGTTCCTGAGGATTGGGGTGGCGATACCATTTGTGTACCGGTCTCAGCCAAAACCAAGATCGGGTTGGAACATTTACTGGAGATGATTCTGCTAGTAGCGGAATTAAAAGATATCAAAGCTAATCCTAATCGCCGAGCCGAAGGCGTTGTTATAGAAGGCCAGCTTGATAAGGGTAAAGGCCCCATAGCATCAGTACTGGTGCAAAAGGGTACCTTAAGAGTAGGTGATACCTTAATTTGCGGTAATACCTGGGGTAAGGTTCGAGCTATGACTGATGATAAGGGTCGTCGGGTATCCGAAGCCCTGCCGTCAATGCCAGTCGAGGTACAGGGTATAAATGATGTACCCATGGCTGGTGATGCCTTCCGAGCCGTAGACGACAAGGTAGCTAAACAAGTAGCTGAGCTCCGGCAAGCAGATAAAAAACGCGAGGAACAGGCAAAAACCTCTCGCGTGAGCCTGGATGATTTCTTTAAACAGATGGGTGAAACTAAAGAGCTCAATCTGTTAGTTAAAGGTGATGTGCAGGGTTCCGTTGAAGCGATGTGTCAGTCATTGACTCGATTAGCAACCGAGGAAGTCAAGGTTAATGTTATTCACTCCGGGGTGGGCGCTATAACTGAAAGTGATGTTATGCTAGCTTCGGCGTCCAATGGCATTATTATTGGCTTCAATGTCAGACCGGATACTAAGGCACGCAAGTCGGCCGAAAATGAAGGTATTGATGTCCGGCTATATCGCGTTATTTATGAAGCCTTAGATGATGTTAAGAAAGCGATGACCGGCCTTTTAGAACCGGAACACCGTGAGGTATTCCAGGGATCGGCTGAAGTACGGGCTACTTTCAAAGTTCCGAAAGCTGGCATGGTAGCTGGTGCCTATATTACCGAAGGTAAAATCACTCGGCAATCTCAGGTGCGGGTAGTACGGGATGGGGTAATTATCTATGAAGGCAAGCTTTCATCGCTGCGCCGATTTAAGGATGATGCCAAAGAAGTACTGACCGGTTATGAATGTGGTATCGGGATTGATGATCTAAACGACATTAAGGAAGGCGATACCATCGAAGCCTTCATAATTGAAGATGTACCACGTGAATTATAGAAGCGTCATATAAGAGGTGAGATGATGGGAGCCAAAAGAAACGATCGATTGGCCGAGGAAATAAAACGCGAATTGGCCCAGATATTTCTTGAACAAATGAATGACCCGCGGCTGAATTTGGTCAGTATCACTCGAGTAGAAGTTACTAATGAACTCTCTCATGCTCGCGTTTTTGTTAGTGTTATGGGTGATGATGAGGAACGTACTAATGTGGAAAAGGCTTTGCAGGGGGCTCGGGGATATCTCCGTTCTGAGATTGGATCGCGCCTCAAAGTTCGCCGGGTACCAGAGTTAGTTTTTCAGATTGATCGCTCTATCGAACATGCTGTTCATATTGCCAGCTTGCTCAACCAGATTAAAAAGGAACAAAGACCGGAGACTGAATAAGCAATGAATGGCGTAAATAAAGGTAGTCTAGAAACCGTAGTCAACTGTTTACAAAGAGAAGCGAGCATAACTATTATTGGTCATTCCATTCCTGATGGTGATTGTATAGGTTCTTGTCTGGGGATGGCAATGGCTTTGGAGGGTATGGGGAAGTCAGTACGTGTTGTGCTGACCGATCCGATACCGACGACATATAAATATCTGGAAGGCCAGCATTTACTTACTACTCCCGAAGCTATTCTTGATACCGGAGTACTATTGTATTTGGATTGTGCCGATCAGGAGCGGACGGGGGCTTTGCCCCCTGCTTTTGTTGAGAGGGCTAAAGTAGTAGTTAACATTGATCACCATGTTAGTAATAATTGCTTTGGTGATTACTATTGGGTTGCACCCACAGCGGCAGCAACTTGTGAGATTTGTCTCCAAGTTTTAGACGCTATGGGGACAAAACCTTCTCCAGCAGTTGCTAGCGCACTCTATACCGGTATACTGATGGATTCTGGAAGTTTTCTCTATACCAGTACAACTCCGCAAACTTTGCGAGTTGCTGCTCGACTGTTAGAATATGGTGCAGCCAAGGATATAATCCGAGAAGCTTTGTTCGAAACCAAAAGCTTACTGGAAATGCAAGTGTTACGATTGACTCTGCAAAACTTAAGGGTTAAT
>JBLNAS010000198.1:0-6052 GCA_050259475.1 Methylocystaceae bacterium | reverse complement strand
CTACTCCACCGGAAGCAGAGAAGGCGGGCATAAATGACCTCACCAATAGTGGTAATAACAAAAAGGCTCCCAGCATCCCCGTATTCACACTACTTAATACCCAGTCTTGGTGATTATGCGGTGCCTTAGTTAAACAGTACTGGAAAACCGCTGCGACCCACCCGGTTACAGCAGCTAACCACAGGAGTAAATACAAGTTTTTGGTCAGCTTTTTTAGTTGGTAAAACGTTAGGGCACCGATTATTGCCCCCCGGCTTATCATCGCCATAAGCCCTTTCTATTTCCCTGTTTTTGGCCTTTTGAGCTTGAATTCTCTAGTCCTTGGATCCCCTTATTTTGTACTCCTGGTAATGAAGCCGCCTGAATTAATAATTCCACCGCATCAGACGCGGTACCGGGGACAGGTTCAAATCCCACGTATTCGTACTCACTTTGACCTAGAACCCTGACTAAAATCCCACCATCAACAATATCGGCTTGAGTAACAATATTCTCTAGACGAAATTTCTGCCACTGTTTAAAGGGTATTTTACCTTCCCAAACTTGGCCCTCTGCACTGGCTAACAGTTGTTCTCGTGATCCTTCAAAAACTAATCTGCCATCATGTAAAACGGCAATTCTAACTGCCATCTGTTCATATAGGACGACATTGGCCGAAGCTATAATCAGTAAACGTTCCTTGGTCTCCTTTTCGATTATAGTTTGCAGCCAATCCTGCCCCGAAGTTCGCAAGTTCTGCTCCGGTTCATCCCAGATCAGACATTCCGGATTACCGATCAAACTTTGAACAATGGCGATTCGCTGGCGAGCAGAAAGTGGTAGATTACCTAAACGTAGCCTAGCCTGACGATCCAAATCAGCCCGGGCAATCAGTACTTGGATAATACGAGCACGTTGCCGACGCTCAGTTACCCCTTCTAATAGCAGCAGGTAGTCCAAGAAATCTATTGGGGTCAAATTTGAATAGAAACTAAATAATTGTGGCAAATAACCGCAGCCCTGGTATTCTCGACTCATGCTGCCTTCAAAACTAGCCAAGCCAGCAAGTAACCGAAGTAACCTGCTCTTCCCTGCCCCTGAACTACCAGTAACTAAAAACAGACCCGGCCCCTGCCACAGTAAATTTATCTCTTGGTGAGTATGATTAGATCCTGACCTAATCCCCACACCTTCAAGCTCAATACGCATCGGTTCCTCCAACTAGTTGATACATTCCTTATTTCGTCACTACCTACCAGCTTCCTGCACCAAAAGTAGGTTTACCCTATTTTCCGAGCTTTCAACCCCTGGCGGTTGAGAAGTCTTCACCACCATGGTGCTTACCCTCTGGCTTGACTTTCCACCCTTTTCGGGTCGTTAGCAAATTTAGCATCCTATAATTGGAGAACTAATTAGGTAACCCACCCTTATATACATCAGTTTATTAGACTGGCTATAGCAGACTCAAATAGATCGACAAAAAAGTGCGGAAGATTATCCCGCACCTTAAAATATACTTTTTTGCCTCTATCAAGAGGTTACTTTAATCCTGGTCAGTTTCTCCCAGAAAAATGCTCATCAAGGTGTAACCCTTCTCGATCAGCCATTCCTGATTGCGGGCCGTTTCCTCACAATAGGAGGAAATGCCGCTCTTGTGCGGTCTTGAATGATGATAAATGACAAAAGGCACTGGATCATCAACATGAGTTCGAATTGACATCGGGGTAGGGTGATCTGGTAGCAGCATAATTTTGAAATCTTCAAACTCACTCATACCATCTAACAAAGGTTTTAGTACACGGTTATCAATGGCTTCAATTGCCTTAATCTTGGTCTCTAATTCCCCTCGATGGCCGGCTTCATCCGGAGCCTCGACATGGATATAAACAAAATCACAACCTTGATGTAAACACTTAAGTGCAGCCTCGGCCTTACCTTCAAAATTAGTATTAATGTTACCCGTTGCACCCGGCACTTCTATTACCTGTAACCCAGCACATATACCCAGCCCTTTGGTTAAGTCAACCGCTGAAACCATAGCCCCTCTAAGCCCGTATTTGCGGTGAAATAATGGTAATTCAGGTTTCCTACCCTGTCCCCAGAGCCAAATAGAATTAGCTGGTTTTAAGCCCTTAGCTTTTCGATCTAAATTAATCGGGTGCTGACTTAAAAACTTGTAACTGGCGGCCATCATCGTTAGCAGCACCTCACCTCCGAGCCCCTCAGGCAGATAAGAAGTGATTTGCCGTTCAGAAATATCATGCGGTGGAGTCGTCGTCATTTTCTCCAACCCACCTTGCCAAACCATTAAATGGCGATACGAAACTCCAGGGTAAAAGCTTATTTCTTCGCTCTGCAAATAGCTTTGTACCTCGGCAATTAAAATCGCCGCCTCCTTGGTTTCAATTTCGTCGGAGCTGTAATCCAACATATAACGCTCACAATAGTTATCTTCCTGCTCCGATAGACTGACTAGATTACAGCGAAAAGCGATATCATCTCCTGCTAATTTAACGCCAATACTGGCAGCTTCCAAAGGTGATCGTCCGGTATAATATACCTCTGGGTTGTAGCCAATAACGGAAAGATTAGCGACGTCGCTACCGGGAGGCATTCCATAGGGCACGGTCCGCACCATACCCGCTACGCCATGTTGCGCCAGAAAGTCCATATACGGCTTATCTGCAACCTCCAGGGGAGTGCTCCCTCCCAATTCCGGTACCGGATAGTCAGCCATACCGTCACCCAATAATACTATGTACTTCACTTCACACCTAACCCCCTGTAATAATTACAAGTAACTCACTTAAATAGCATTCCAGTAACAAAAATTGAGCTCCATCACCATGTTTAGCCAAGGCTTTCTTAAGAATTCTCTGGCAGCTTAATTCCTGTCATTTAGTTTTATTGAAACCAAGTGTTTACCAACTTCAATTAAGCTGGTTAAAACTTGTGTCTATTGTAACATCAAAGCTAAATGAATACATGCCAATAAATTCGTCCTAGCACCGTAATAATCATCCTGGAGCGATTGACTTTTACGGTGTAGGGTTATATACTAAATCTTGCGTGTCGGGGTGTAGCTCAGCTTGGCTAGAGCGCTTCCTTGGGGTGGAAGAGGTCGCACGTTCGAATCGTGTCACTCCGACCATTATTAATGTTTAACCTCACCAGAATTCTAAACCGTCTTTAAAAGCCTGGCTAAATAGCCAGGCTTTTTGCTGCTTCCGGTATTTTTTAGATAAAAGTTAACACCTTTTGATACTGCAGCTAAACCACTTCTAAGTCTAGGCCAGTTCTTCTCCATTTAGGACATACCAAGCGATATTACGGCAATGGTTACTGATGCGCCCGAGATGTGAAGCTACATCCAGGAAAACTGCGCCATTGTTGCCATTACATTTCCTTTCATTTAGGCGACGGATATGTGATTTTCGGCATTCTTCTTGGAGGTAATCTGCTTGCTTATCGAGATCAACCACTTGGCGAGCCAGATCGCGATCCTCCTTATCAAGAACAATTAAGGTCATGGTTAAGGTTTCCTCAACAACCCTAATTAAATTGTTTAATTCCTCGTGAGCCTCCCCGGAAAAACTAACCTGGTTTAGGGTGGCATAATCAGCTTGCTCGACGATATTTTGACAGTGATCACCAATGCGTTCCAAATCAGTTAGTACTTGCAATATTAAGTAAGCGCGTGCAGAATCATCCTTACTTAAGCGTTTTTCTGAAGCCAAAACCACATAATCAGTAATATCACGTTGTAAACCGTTTATTGTCTCTTCCAATCTTGCACCCCGAACTTTATTTTCCGGATTGTGCTGATTGAAATACTCAATAGCATTAAAGTAGGATCTCGCCGCCAGCCGCCCCATCTTTATGGTTTCCCGCGTAGCATGAGCCATTGCAACCCCCGGGGTATCAATAAAACGTTTGTGGATGTACATGGTCCCCACTTCATCCTCGTTATCTGAGTGGTCAGGAATTAGCTTAATAACCATCCAAACCAGAATGGCCACCAACGGCAAAAGAATAAGGGTATTACTAATGTTAAAAACAGCATGAGTTTGGGCAATCTGCAGTTTAATATTCAGTGCATTCCAATTGCCGGAGGACCCTGGTATCAAAGCAAAAATGTGATTGGTTACAAATTCTACAATGCGTGGAAAAACACCGAAGAGAAGCACCGGCAACCAAATAATGGTCCCAATTAAGTTAAAGAGAAAATGGGCAAGCGCTGTGCGACGAGCAGCTACGCTGGTTCCCAATGATGCTAATAAAGCAGTTATTGTAGTGCCAATATTATCACCCAAAAGAATGGGGACTGCTTGCTGATAGGTAACGACTCCCTGGTAGGCTAACTGTTGTAGAACCCCAATGGTGGCACTACTGCTCTTTACTATTCCAGTAAAACCTGCCCCGATTAAAACTCCCCACAAAGCATTATTGTCTATTCTGGTCATCAGATTAAGGAAAAAAGGTAAATCTTTTAAGGGTTTCATGCCATCACCCATGACCGCCAACCCAAAGAATATCATCCCGAACCCAATCAAAACTTGTCCAATCAGTTGAACGCGGCGTTTTTTAATAAACAAGAATAAGAAGGCACCCGTGGCTAATATGGGTAAGGAATAGACCTGTAAATTAAATCCGATTAGAAACGCCGTCACCGTGGTGCCTATATTAGCTCCTATAATAACCCCGATAGCCTGACGCAGAGTAAGTAATCCGGCATTTACTAAACCTACGGTTAATACCGTAGTCGCACCACTGCTTTGAAAAAGCCCCGTTACCAGAATCCCCGTAAACACCCCACGTACTGGGTTCTTGGTTCCCTTTTCGAGTAGCTTTCGCATCCCATCGCCGGCTACTAACTGCAAAGCATCGGACATAAATCGCAGCCCGAACAAGAAAAGGGCTAGTCCCCCTACAAAAAAGAACACCATATCTTGAATAGAAAATTCTGTCATAGTGCCTCCTACCTTAGCTCATTTCATGAAAAATACTAATATATCCACATTTCGAAAATAATTTATAAATTTAGTCGTTGTTTTTAGTGTATATTATTTTACCCACTCTGTTAATGGCTTATTGTTCAATCACCATAGTGCCACCCCTTATCTGGCTAATTATGGCATTTGTCCCTTTATATTAGGTAGTTGTGATTAAAAATGTACTATTACCTCTCATTCCGTCAGCAGGTTATTAAATACTTCGCTAGTAGCCCTCGGCATTAGTTTAAAAATTCTGTCATTTAGGTACATTACTCGATAAAACTCGTTTATTTGTCATTTATCCCAAAAGGTATGACCATAATAAAGATAGAATATGCTTTATTATTCCTTTAATGGTTTTGTTAGGGATTTGAGAGGAGTGTGCCCATGGATAACGAGCGAAGTCTGATAATAGATAATATCCGTCAGAATAACCATCGTATCGTTTTGATCACCTTTTTAGTCCTGTCACTGGGGCTACTGTATACTTTTATTCTACTATTGACCGGGGGGGGCACCGAACAACTATCACTGAAAAGTACTCTGTTGGCCGGTATAGTATGTTTCTTTATCCTGGGTGTAGCTTTCATCTTTTCCCGACTTTATCGTGATAGCGATATAACTCAATATATAATAGTCTTCGCCGCCACCATAACTATGTTTTTTTATCAATTCTTTGTTAACGGTTCCGGTGAACTCTTTGCTCTTTTCTACATTGTAATTTTAATGAGTGTTTTTTATTTGAATCCGAAGTTATCGGTTTTTACCTGCTTACTAGCTATTGTGTTGGAAAGCATTCTTCTCTACCAATTCCCCTCGCTGCGCCCTCCGGGAAAAATCGGCCCCATGATCGGGGTACGTTATTACATGTTTACCTTTGCTATGTTGACCGTCTTTATTGGGCTCCGCGGTAACCGACAACTGCTTGATATCGCTATCGATAAGGAAAAACAAGCTTCTCTCCGTAATGCGCAAATGCAGCAAGCAGCATTAGGTTTAACTCAGGATGCTACTACTTTATCGGCTTCATCTCAACAATTAGTCGCTATTGCCTCAAATACGGGGGAAGCCTTTCGCCA
>JBLNAS010000197.1:0-5727 GCA_050259475.1 Methylocystaceae bacterium | reverse complement strand
TTTGCGTGCATCGCGCCGCGAGCATTTTAAAACGAGGCACAAATGCCCGTTTATAAAAAAACTACCATCACAGGGTAACATTTCCAGTTATTACTCCATAATATGGAATTATGAAAACGATCTTGATTTATCACCGCAAACATCAAGTTTTTCTAGTTCCCACTGGGAACCTGATCCTAAATCCCCCTTTTCCTATATAAGGAGGTGCCCGCCAGCACCTCCTTTTTTGCTTTATTCCACTATATCCCCATTAAGTATAGTCATAGCTGCTAAGGCCTGGCAGGCTTCCTCATACTGTTCCTGACGAACAAATAGTTTTATTTCGGCTAGCGGACCAATAGTTACCTCTACCGGGCTAATACCTTTCTTCTGGCAGAATACCTCAATCCCTACTTCCTTAAGCCAATCAATAATTAGCTGGTCTTCCGGTGCATAGACCGTGGTTAGGAGTCTAGTTTCTATACTCATAATGTTATCCACTCCTCCCTGATTTTTACCTTATCTTATATTCTACGGTTTATTCCCCTTAAATCGACTAAATTCTGGATGAGAGTGGTTTATAATTTTAGGAAAGTTTTCACTAATCTTAATGAAGGCAGGTACGTTATGCGTGAAATACGTCATTACAATCTGATTTTTCCGCTCATTATTACTATATTCCTTCCCCCATTTATTATCATACCCCTTGTCGGCAACTTGTTAATCGACGGTATGGTCTATTATATTTTACTGCACCAGTTGACTCGATTACCCAAATTCCCTCAGTTGGTGCGAATGGTGTTACCCGCTTGGATAATAGGATTTGTAGCGGATATTCTAGGAGTAACGCTGCTGATAGCTGCTTCAGAGTTACTACCACTGAATCTGGATTTGATAGGCATCTGGACGAATATCCCCACCATTATAATTGTAGTACTAGTTATTATGTTAGTCGGTTTCATTATTTATCGCCTCAATCTCTGGCTGTTGTGGCGTCAGGGTATCGAGCTGGAAATTTGTATTATTATAGCTTTGGCTATGGGTATAGTAACGGCACCGTGGTTTTTCCTTATCCCCACTACCTGGTTTAAAGCTTTAATGTCAACTCTTTAACCCACAAGGTCACTACTATTCGCTCACCAGTTTCGTTGGCAAAAGGACTGGGCTGATCAACACCTAGCCAATTAGCTTGGTATAATCGTCCCCAAGATGGTGATGCTGTAGTTAAAACCTGTAAAACAAAAGGAGCGAGAATTATTGAAAGCGCTAGTTATATTTGGTCATCCTAATCCGGGCAGCTTTAATGGAGCGATTAGGGACGCGGTAACGATTGAACTGGAGAAAGCCGGTGCCGAGGTTAAGGTGAAAGACCTTTATCAAATGAATTTTAATCCCTTGTTGACCGTTAACGACCTCCAGCAGATACAATCAGGTTCCCCTCCAGCCGATATTAAGCGCGAACAGGAAGATATCACCTGGGCCGATGTGATTATTATGATTAGCCCCGTTTGGTGGCATTCGGTGACTGCAATGCTACGCGGCTTTATTGACCGGGTTTTCAGCTACGGTTTTGCCTATCATTATGCAGGGCCGAAACCAGAAGGACTGCTCCCAGGCAAGAAAGGCCTATTGATCACTACCTCTGGTTCCAGCAAACGAGTCGACGAGTACACTCATATGACCGATAATATCCGTCATACTTTTGTTGGCGGTTTCTTTGGCTTCTGCGGTATTACTGAGGCCGATTATATTAATTGTTTTGATGTTACTAATGTCGGTGATGACGAGCGCAAGAAGATACTCGAGGAGGTAAAAACTTTTATTCGTAACAAGGTGAAATAACCAGCCGTAATAAAGTTAGCAGCCCGAAGCACCATTTAATTGCCTCGGGCTGCTAGTCTTTTTATCTAATTATCACTCACAGGTATTCAGTCAACTTTATCGGTAGATTGATAAGTAAATTTGTTCGCTATTTCCAGAAAAGCCACGGCCATTTTCTCCTGCGCTCTAGCCTGCTTCCACAAGGAAACCACAACTAATACCAATCCAGCTATTAGTAATAGCATCACTAGTAGATTGAAAAGCTGCCACCCGAACATAAAAGCCTGCATAATACCGCCACCTAAACTCATATTCCTCACTCCTATTTCTAATTAGTTCAATAAAAAGAAATGGAGGTCCTTGCGGAAACCTCCATAAACACTGCATTTTATTTAGCCACCTTGAGCTTCTTAATACCAGCATCGAGCCCCTCGACGGTTAGCTCATACATAGGGAAGACTTCTTTTATTTTGTTGATGCTCCACCAGCCATCAGTATAATCCCAATGCCGCTGGGGGATGGGATTCAGCCAAACGGTATGGGAATAGCGATGCTGCATGGCGCGGAGCCACCACATACCGGGCTTTTCATTATAGACACCATACTCAATACAGCCACCCGGCTGAGACAATTCATAAGAACCCATGCTGGCATCACCGACGATAATTACCCGGTATTCCGAGTCAAGGTTATGCATGATATATTCCGTATTTACTGATCGAGCAGGCACACAAGCCGGATCCTCATACAGCAAATCGTAAAAGCAATTATGGAAGTAGTAAGTCTTTAAATCTTTAAAATGATTGGAGTTATGTGCCGCCTGAAATAATTGACTGCACATCCGGCTGTACGGGCGCATGGAACCCCCGGAATCCATAAGCAAGAGCACCTTCATAGTATTAGTCCGAGGCCGATCCCAGACTAGTTTTAGAAAACCAGCATTATCGCAGGTCTCTTTCACCGTCTCATCTAAATCAAGTTCGGTACGCGCTCCGTCGATGCGACTGGAGAACTGGCGCAGCTTACGGAATGCCATTTGAAAATGTCTAATGTCCAAGGTCTCGTCGGTACGGAAGTCCCGAAACCGACGCTCAGCAGCTACCTTAACCGCTGAAAGGTTGCGCGATTCACCGCCCACCCGGATACCTCCGGGATGATAGCCGGAGTGACCAAAAGGTGAGGTGCCCCCGGTGCCGACCCAATGGTTGCCCCCATGGTGCTCCTCGTTTTGCTCTTTCAAGCGCTCTTCAAACATCTTCTTTAATTCTTCCAGCTCCAATTGGCGCTGGTTTTTAATCATTTCCTTATCAAAATCCCGATGGGGAAGTTCCTTGTCCAGCCATTCCCAAATCTGATCGGGCAAACCCTCCGGGGTCTCGATCCCATAGAAGTATTGGGCAAAAGCCATATCTAATTTGTCATAGTCAGCTTCCGTTTTCACTAATACCGCCCGGCATAAGTGATAGAAATCCGTCAAACTCGAGCCACAGAGCCCCTGATCGAGAGCCTCAATCATGCTCATCCACTCATTTAGGGAAACTTTAAGACCCATTATCCGCATCATATAAAAGAAATCGGTAAACACGAAAAGCCTCCTTTTAGTAGTTACCGATAGATGTTAGTCCTCGGCCCGGGAGAGGATGCGCCCGGGGTTACCCGCTTATTGCGCGCATTCCATAACAGATTGTCAATGTCCTGATTTTTCTTTAATAGCACACCCAGGAAGGGAACATCTTCGCCAATTTTGCCCGGGTTAACCCCTCCAATAACTAAGGCCTGTAACCAATCAAGCAATTCCGAAGTACTTGGTTTTTTCTGCAAGTCATCAAAGCTACGAATCCAATAAAAGGTTTCCATGGCCTTCTCTAGCAGCTTCTTCTCCAGATTTGGGTAGTGAACCTTAACAATATCAGCCATAAAATCTGCCTTCGGGAACTCAATATAATGGAATATACAGCGACGCAAGAAGGCATCGGGTAATTCCTTTTCGGCATTGCTAGTTATGATAACAATAGGCCGATTTTTAGCGGCAATGGTTTTTTTCGTCTCGGGGATATAAAAGCTCATCTGATCAAGCTCCCAGAGCAAGTCATTGGGAAATTCCAGATCAGCTTTGTCTACCTCATCAATCAGCAAAACTACTTGCTCATCAGTTACAAATGATTCACCCAGTTTGCCCATCTTGATGTACTGATTAATATCGCTGACATCATTGTCACCAAACTGGCTGTCATAAAGGCGCTGTACGGTATCGTAGACATATAGTCCTTCCTGCGCCTTGGTAGTGGACTTGATATTCCAGATTAGCAGCTTCTTTTCCAAAGATTCTGCAATCGCTTGAGCGAGCATGGTCTTACCGGTTCCGGGTTCACCTTTAATTAATAGCGGTTTGCCGAGGGCAATCGCAATATTAACGGCATGACGCAATTCATTGGATACCAGGTAATCATTGCTGCCATAAAAAATCTCAAATTCCTTGTTCTTCGACACTTAATAACCCTCCTCTAAGTACTCCCCGATTGTATATTATGGCTTCCTATAGCCTTATCATCTATTGCGCATCATAGCAAATGCTATGCTTTAAATCAATTAATTGTATATTTCGATATTGAAGGGTTAATGTTAACATCTTCCTGATCCCAAATCGCGAAATTTTCTTCTGCTATTGTCGTATTATAAGGGAAGGGCACATTCCCACGCACAACCGAAAGTGAGGTTATTTTAATGCCTAAACGCTCTAGTGTGTATTGTCTAGTCTTACTAATTATGCTAGCTACTCTATTAATGGTCGGTTGTAGTAAAAAGGAAGAACCTCAGCCGCTACCACCCAAGCAGACGGTTAAGCCGACTACGCCCGCTCCGAAACCAGAACCTACACCATCACCGGTGGTTGAAGTCCCGGTCATTAATCAACCGGTTTTATCCACCCAGCGTATTGGCTGGGGAATCGGTCGCAACTCTACTCATACCAGCCCGGGAGTACCAGCCGCCTGGACCAACCTCCTTAGTAGGTACCAGGGATATTACCTGGGTGATACCAGTAGTAAAATTCTTTATTTGACTTTTGATGAAGGTTACGAAAACGGCTTTACTCCTGCTATTCTTGATACTTTAAAACAGGAACAAGTTTCCGCCGCTTTCTTTGTCACCAACCCTTATATTAAGCAACATGCTGACCTGGTGCAGCGCATGGTCAAGGAAGGCCACTTAGTGGGCAATCATACCTCGACCCATCCCAGTATGGCGGCTCTCACTGCTGCCCAAATACAAAAGGAACTTGGTGATACAGCTGCCTCTTTCCGCGCAGCTACCGGTCAGGATATATCGCCTTATATGCGCCCGCCAATGGGAGAGTTCAGCGAACATTCGCTGGCTGAGACCGTCAAATTGGGTTATAAGTCTATCTTCTGGAGCTTTGCCTATAAGGATTATGATGTTAAAGCCCAACCCGGCAAAGACGCAGCTTACCAAATGGTGATGAAAAACGTCCACCCCGGAGCCATTCTGCTGCTCCACGCTGTATCACAAAGCAATACTGAAGCCCTGCCGAATATACTTCGTGATCTTAAAGCGCAAGGCTATACCTTCCTTCCCCTAACCGCGCTAAAGTAACTAACTTAATAATTCAAACATAAAAAAATGAGAAAAAGGGGTCAGACCCCTTTTTCTCATTTTTTTATGCTTGAATTATTAAGTTAGTTACTTTAGTGCGGTTAGGGGAAGGAAGGTATAGCCTTGCGCTTTAAGATCACGAAGTATATCGGGCAGGGCTTCAGTATTGCTTTGTGATACGGCATGGAGCAGCAGAATGGCTCCGGGGTGGACATTTTTCATCACCATTTGGTAAGCTGCGTCTTTGCCGGGTTGGGCTTTAACATCATAATCCTTATAGGCAAAGCTCCAGAAGATAGACTTATAACCCAATTT
>JBLNAS010000196.1:0-4569 GCA_050259475.1 Methylocystaceae bacterium | reverse complement strand
ATAACCTCGCCCTCGAGGGCTACCCTTCCCAGCTGGGCTCCTAGTTCTATCATTTGCTCGGCATGGTTAATAATAAGCTCCATCGCTAGCGGTCTTCCTCCTTATATAAGCCTCGATAGGCATCACGGATCTTTTTAAAATCCTCCCAAGCTGGTTTTTTCCACTCTTCACGTCGCAGCAAGGCCGCGGGATGGAAAGTGGGCATCAGCTTTATATCTCCTCGGCTATACCAAACCCCACGAGCACTAGTTATCTTGGCTCGCGCATCAATCACGGTCTGAGTAGCCAAAGCTCCTAGGCAGACGATAATCGCCGGTTTAATTATCCTAATTTGAGCTTCCAAATATCCGATACAGGCTTTAACCTCATCGGGATGCGGTAAGCGATTACCGGGAGGACGGCATTTAACTACATTGGTAATATAAACCTCATTACGTTCGATAGCGCAAGCCGCTAAAATTCGATTTAACAATTGTCCCGCCCGGCCGACAAAAGGCAGGCCAGCGGCATCTTCATCCGCTCCGGGGCCTTCACCAATAAACATCAATCTTGCTTGGGGTAATCCTTCAGCAAAAACCACCTGCTGACAGGTGGCACGAAGACCACAATTTTCACATTGTTTCGCTTGGGATGCCAATTCATCCAGCCGAGTAAACTCCGGGAAAGATTGTTCGTTTTTTACTCCAGGTAAAAATAACGATACTTCTTTTTTGCTTTGCCGACTTAAGCCTGGTGAAGCAGTGGCTGCAGTCGATGGTTGCAAATCTGGGAACAGGCTGGTTTGTTCCTCTGTCATGGTTAATCTCCCTCCCACCCACTTATAAGCAGGAAATCCCTTTTGTCATCATACCCGCATTGGTTGACAAAATAAAGTACACAGGCCATATATCCATCCATAATTGAAAGCTTAAGCTGACCCAACATCGTTCACTTAGTTCAGTTCAGACTTACTGCCGGCGAAAGTTAGATTACCATCTACCTTCAAGCGCAATTCCAATTAATAATCACCCTACGCAGGCGTTTTGACAGCATTAAAGCAGACCTCGCGGCCTGCTTTAATGAAGGGGATACTATATAATTTTAAAACCTACTTACGCAGGGGGAATACCTGATTAATCGCCTCTAGTTCCCCCCCCATGCGCCAGAAAAATACCCCAGCCATCTGGTTAGATAAAGCCAAATTCCACTTCTCATTCAAGCTGTTAT
This sequence comes from Methylocystaceae bacterium, assembly GCA_050259475.1. GTDB lineage: Bacteria > Bacillota > Syntrophomonadia > Syntrophomonadales > JBLNAA01 > JBLNAA01. The sequence goes on along the minus strand of JBLNAS010000196.1, from coordinate 3,363 downwards.
AGTTTTCATACCAGGCGGTATAATTACATCCATTTTCCGCATAGGTCATCAAGGGAGCATAAGCATCATCATTAAATCCATAGCTTAATTTAACCCCATTATTCACCAAACGATTGATACTGTTTTGATCTAAAGCCTTGCCTCTAATACCATCGCCCCAGGTGTAGCCATAGGCAGGTAAGCCTAGCATCAACTTGTTAGCGGGGATAACCGAGGTCGAATAATCGACCACCTTTTCCACCCAGCTATATGACGCTACTGCCCCCGCTGAGCCGGTCGCGTAATGCTCGTCATAGGCCATAATCATTACTCGATCGAGTATCTGGCCAATAGCCCAATAATCAAAAGCCTTAACCCAGGATTGCGTATCGGAGGTCTTAGCCATGACCGCTGCCGTTATCATCTTATCTGGTAAAGCCGCCTTCAATTCCCGACATAAAGCCGTGTAGCCTTCCCGGTCAACTGCGCGCATCATTTCTAAATCTAGGTTAATGCCCTCAGCCGGAGTAACCTTTAAGATTTCTTTCATACCGTTGATAAAGTTTGCTCGGTTACCTTGGTTAGACAACAATTCATGCAGTTGGTCAGGGTCAAAGAGCATAACCGATAGATGTCGCCGATACCCGAGCTGCTTAGCTAAGCTGATTGCTCCCTGGTAATCATCAGCATATTCATATGTGATATTCCCACTACCATCCGTTTGCAGCCAGCGAAAAACCACATCGGTTACTTTGTCAGCATGGTTTCTCATTTCGTCCTTACCACTAGCGTAATAATAAGCCCAGACTTCAGGACGAACCTTAAAATTAACCAAAGCCTGATTATTGATATTTGACCAACTTACCACCGCTCCTAGGTTCTCAGACAATAACCGCAGCGGAACAAAGGTGCGATCCTGTTTGATAACTGGAGCGACATCGGTAGTTATCTTTTGGCCATTCAAATCGACTACCTGACTACCAATGGTAAGTACTATCACCTGCCCGTTATGCTTTAATGTAACCTGTTTTTTAACTCCATCCCATTGCACATCAGCATTTACACCTGGTGCTTCCATAATAAAACGTATCGGAACCATCGTACGGTTTTGGTTTATGTACGCTGCCGGATTACAGTTTACATTCTGGCCATCAACCACTATCCCAATACCAGCCGCTCTAGCTACCGGCGGTTCACCTTGCATGACTAAAAGTCCACCTGCTACAATCATCGTGAGTAACATATATCTAATCAACTTGTGCAAATTACTCTCTCCTTCCTAAAACAAAAAAAGCGCGATTTAAACCAATTCGTGGTCAGTATACCCAAGTCCTTGATGTAAATCATGGTAGCTAAGGAAGGATTTCGCTGGTGGGTGTCTAATTAATTCTCCAGACCAAGCAATATCTGGCGTAATAACCTCAGGATTACAGAGCTGGTATTATGGGAGGGGAAAATAATGGCGAGCAAGGTTAGAATCCGCACCGTGGTAGATTCCGCGGGAGTTAGGGCGAAAAACGCCAAACCAGACGATGAGTTTGTCCTCATCATTAACGAAGGTGATGCTCCAGCTTTCATGGGGGGCTGGATATTACTCAAGAAAAAACCTGATAGTTCTCACCACGAGCATTATTATTTTCCCGAGACGGTAGAAGACGATCCATTAGTCTTAAAGCCAGGTCAAGAAATGCTGGTAATGACTGGGGATGGGCTGGACACCTTTATTCCTCCTGATGCTCATGGTCGAGGTCAATGGCTGCTTTATCAAAACCGGAATTATACCATATGGAATGATAAAACGGATAAGCTGGTCTTGTATGCAGCGATTAGGGAAGAAGAAAAGGAGCTCTTTATTAAGATTGATGAGAAAGCAATAAATTCTTAAATATCTAACCCCGGGCTCAATAAAGCCCGGGGTTTTTAGTTCCAATGACTCGCATCCAAAGCCCCGGCTAAGTGGTCTACCGGAATATGCAGCAATGAATCCGGTGGTACTACCACCAAAAGCGCAATTTCCTGCCCCAAATCATCATCAAGATAAAAACCGACAATACATACCATCAAGGTTTCACCATTGATATAGATTTCTACTAGGTCACCCTTGTTCACACCCCACTGCCCCCACTTTCGAGCCTTCAACCCATACCATCTCCGGCTTACTGCGAAAATCAAAGGGATGGCCGCTCCACAATACCAGATCCGCCTTTTTCCCCACTTCAACCGTCCCTAATTCCTTATCTATCCCCAGGATTGCTGCCGCTCGGCTGGTTAAAGCCTGAAAGGCCACCGATTCCGGCAAACCTTCCCTTACCGTAAGTGCTGCTTGCACCACCAACAGACCCACAGGAATTACTGGATGATCGGTCATAAAGCAAAAATCGACCCCGGCTTCCCAGAGACGCGCCGCATTAGCGAGGCTGATTTCTTTCATTTCAACCTTAGCCCGATTAGTAAGCAATGGCCCCAGGATAACCGGTACCTGCTGGGCTTTTAATTCTTTGGCCACCAGATGGGCTTCCGTCCCATGCTGAATTACTAACTTGATGCCAAACTCCTTAGCGATGCCCAGCGCGGTCAAAATATCATCCGCTCGGTGAGCATGCAGCCATAGAGGAGCCTGCCCGGCAACAATTGCTACTAGGGGTAATAAACGATAATTCTCCCGGGTTAACTCGGGTTTCTTCTCCGCAATTTCTCTCGCTAAGCATAAATTTTCCCTCAATAGGGCGGCACTGGCCATTCTGGTGGTCGGTGTTTTTTCTTTCCGTCCATACACTCGTTTGGGGTTCTCCCCCAGAGCGGCCTTAACCCCCCAACGATCAGCAAAAATCATCTGCCCCGCAGTAGATGCCTGCATCTTTACCAATGCACCCTGGCCACCAATAATATTAGCACTCCCTGGTACCACCAAAGCCCTGGTAACTCCGCCCCGCAAGGCATCGGTAAAGGCCAGATCAAAAGGATTGATACCCGTGCTGGCTTGTAAATGTGGGGTTACCGGGTCAGTAGTCTCATTGACATCATCACCCTCTTCCCGGTAGATCTCCTCTTCTAAACCCAGGTGAGTATGCCCATCAATAAGCCCGGGCGTAATATATTTACCCTGAGCCGATATCATCATAACATCAGGTGGTATAGCCACCCCTACCCCAGTAATCCGGTCACCTTCAACCACCACGTCGGCCAGATCAAAGGTGCCATTCGGTCGTAAAACCCATCCCCCACTGAGCGCAAACATAACTTTATCTCCTCTCTGCCCATGATATGGGACATTTCTCCGATTGGTTACCTAAGCTTGTCCCTTCACCCAGGCAATCAATAAAAAGCACCATACGCGGTGCGGGTGCTGTTGGTTATCCCGGCAACGACGTTAAGCATGGCGTG
>JBLNAS010000195.1:0-3335 GCA_050259475.1 Methylocystaceae bacterium | reverse complement strand
AGGGATGTTGTTTGCTTCAGATAGACAAGGTTAGCCTGACTATGGATAGTCTACTGGTGCTTGATAACATCAGCTTGGACTTGATGGATAATGAGAGCACAGTGATCTTAGGGCCAAGTGGCTCGGGTAAAAGCACTTTGCTTAATTTGGTAGCTGGCTTGCTAGTTCCAGACCTAGGAAGGGTGCTGCTTGATGGGGTTGAGGTGACCGGGGTAGCTGGGAGAGCTAGCTACATGCAGCAAAAGCATTTATTATTGCCTTGGCTTAATCTGCTTGATAATTGCGCCCTTCCCCTGACGATAAAGGGCATTTCAAAACAGGAAGCAAAAATGCGAGCCATGGGATTGATGGAGGTATTTGGGCTCGCGGGATTTGAGAACTACTATCCCTCCGCTTTATCCGGAGGAATGTGCCAGCGAGGGGCGTTATTGCGAACCTATCTAAGTGACTGTCCACTAATGTTACTTGATGAGCCCTTCGCTAGTTTGGATGCTATAACCCGCCGTCGTTTACAAGAATGGTTAGGAGAGATCCGTCAGCGATATAAGTGGTCAGTATTGTTTGTCACCCATGATATTGATGAAGCTATCTTTCTTGGTCACCGGATTTATATCCTGAGCGGTTTGCCAGCTCGGGTATTACAATCATTTGAGGTTCCGCAAAATAGGGAGGATCAGGTAGCACTTAAAGCTGAAATCTGGAATTGTCTCAACCGAGACAGTGCAGTGGTCGTCAACTAGTATCTACCTGGGATTTAACGGTGCTCGGAAAATATCTCGAGCAGGACTAATTATGGTAGATGTGGAATATATTGATTAGGATGTTACGGTGTATATATGGTAATAAACTAAGACACCACGGAAGGGAGCGAGGAGTTTGCGGTTATTGACCCGTTCTGACTTTGATGGATTAGTGTGTGGGGTATTATTGCGTGAGGCGGGGATCATTGATAGCTGGAAGTTTATTCACCCTAAGGATATGCAGGACGGATTGATTGAAGTGGGCAGCAATGATGTGCTGGCTAATGTACCCTTTGTTCCAGGCTGTGGTCTCTGGTTTGATCATCATTCTAGTGAGCAAGAACGCATGGGGCGGCAGGGTACATTTAATGGCTCTAGTAAGCAAGCTCCCAGTGCTGCTCGGGTAATTTATGATTACTATAAAGATCAAGCTGAATTCGGCCATTTGGAGGATTTGTTATTAGCGGTAGATAAGGTTGATAGCGGTCAATTAACGGTAACTGATATCCTTGACCCACAGGGTTGGGTACTATTAGGTTTTATCATGGATCCCCGGACTGGACTGGGGCGTTTCCAAGATTATCGCATCAGTAATTATACGCTCATGGAAGATCTGATTGAAAGTTGTCGTGTTTTGGATGCCGAACATATTCTTATGCTCCCGGATGTGCGAGAACGAGTTAAACGCTATGAAGAACAAACTGGTCTCTTTAAAGATATGATTGCTAAATACACCAGGGTTGAGGGGAATATAATGGTTACAGATCTGCGGGGTGTGGATAATATTTATTCCGGTAACCGCTTTCTAATTTATTCATTATATCCGCAGCAGAATGTTTCGATATGGGTGGTGGACGGTCGGGGTAAACAAAACTGTGTTTTCGCTGTGGGGCACAGCATTATTAACCGGGGCTGTAAAACCGATGTCGGTTCACTAATGCTCCGATACGATGGCGGAGGCCATCAGGTCGTCGGGACCTGCCAAGTACCATATGCGGATGCTGATAAGGTGATGGCAGAATTGATTGCTGAATTGATGGAGAACTAGGACTAAGCTCGGGAGGGGATGCCCCTTCTTTGACGTTTGTCATTGCAATATAAAGGGCTCCGTTAAATCGGAGCCCTTTGTCATTTTTTTAGTTCCGTTTCTACTTTTGCTCACTGTAGTCGTAGAAGCCACGACCAGTTTTACGTCCTAGCCAGCCTGCACGCACATACTGCTTAAGAACGGTACAGGGACGATACTTGGAATCGCCGGTTTCACGATAGAGGACTTCGGCGACTTCGAGGCCGATGTCGATACCGACCATATCAGCTAGAGTGAAGGGACCCATCGGCCAGCCAGCACCTAAGCGCATGGCGGTATCGATATCCTTGATGGTAGCTAGGCCTTCTTGATAAATGAAAGCAGCTTCATTCATGCCGGGGATGAGGATGCGATTAACCACAAAGCCCGGACCTTCCTTAACCTTGATCGGTTTTTTACCAACTTTTTTGCTGAGGTCATAAACGGCTTGGACGGTTTCTTCACTAGTCTGCAGAGCAGGAATAACCTCAATCAGAGCCATAACCTGGGCCGGGTTAAACCAATGCATGCCGACTACCTTATCTGGACGTTTTGTAATGGCGGCAATTTCAGTAACTGGGAGGGAGGAGGTATTAGTGGCCAGGATACATTCTGGCTTGCAGATGGCATCAAGCTGACTATAAACGGCTTTCTTAATTTCCATTTTTTCTAAGACAGCTTCAATCACCAGATCAACATCAGCCAGATCGTTATAATCTTCAGTGGCCATAATGTTGCCCGTGACCATGGCATCGGCACCTTCTGGAGCCTGGCCTTTGGAGATGGCTTTGGCGATAATCTTGCCAATGCGGCTAATAGCCTTCTCAGATAATTCCTTTTTAATGTCCCACAGTACAACTTTGTGTCCAGTTTGAGCCATAACCTGGGCAATACCCAGTCCCATGGTTCCACTACCGAGTACGGCAACCTTCTGGATTTCCATCGTTTCTTTTTCCCCCTTGCAATTTTCACCATGGAAAGCACTTTACTTTCCTTACTTTTCAATTTCGCCAATAAAAGGAAAAAACCTTCCGGCAAAGTAAAATATTAACAGCATTTACAAAGGGCTTTGATTGAACTTAGGAGGATATAATTCTGGATTGCCAACCCTACCTAAAACAAAAAAGCAATCCCCTTTAGGTGAGGATTGCTTTTAAATGGTTTTGGTTAGTTATTTCAGCTAGCCTTAGTATTGGAAAGCTGTTTGATCCGGTTTATTCGTATTTGGTTGACCATTGATTGCAGGGTATCGATGTCTAATGCTCCCGTAGCATTTAAGGCATTATCTTGTTGGTATTTTTGTACCGCTGGAACAATACCAGCAGTAGTATTATATCCTAGGGTTTCCAGCATATTTCCCACTTGCGCAATGTCTGATCCACTAAGATCTTGTGTGGATGTATCACTTGTATCACCTGCTGTGGAGGTAGCAGAATTTTGGGCTGGGCTGGGTTCGGGTAATGATGGAGACGGTACGGAAGCCTTAGCGGTTGCCGCTTGGGAAACTGAGGGCGACGGTGGCTGGTAAT
>JBLNAS010000194.1:0-6238 GCA_050259475.1 Methylocystaceae bacterium | reverse complement strand
TCACCTGGCCTAGCGATGAAAGATATATGGCTAATTGCTGGTTGCTCAGCTCCGGGGAAGCTAAAGGTAACATCATTAAACTCCAATAACCCACGAGACTGATTAGGTGCTCTCTCATAATCGGGGTCTTTAATCTCCGGCATCGTATCCAAAACTTGGTTGATCCGATCAGCTGAGGCCGAAGCACGAGGCAGCATGATGATCATCATTGAAACCATAACCAAGGAGATCATTATCTGCATGGCATATTGAATAAATGCCATCAAAGACCCTACCTGCATACCACCTTGGTCAATTCGAATGGCACCGAACCAGATAACCGCAACAATGGTGAAGTTCATAACCAGCATCATTGCTGGCATCATCGCAGCCATTAGCTTGTTGACCCGGATAGCATTTTCCATTAGATCAGTATTAGCCTCAGTAAAGCGTTGTCTTTCCAATTCATCGCGGTTGAAAGCGCGAATTACTCTGATGCCGGTCAGTCCTTCGCGCAGTACCAGATTTAACTTATCAATTTTTATCTGCATCAAACGGAACATCGGCAGAGCCTGGCGGATTATAATAGCGATCACCAATGCGATTAGTGGTATGGCAACAGCGATAACCAGTGACAGCGGGCGATCCTCAGAAAAGGCCATTATAATACCACCGATACACATCATAGGTGCCATGATCATCATGCGCATGATCATAAAGGTTACCGTCTGTATCTGACTAATATCATTCGTGGTTCTGGTGATCAGAGTAGCGGTACCAAAATGATTAAACTCATGCAGGGAAAAACTCTCTACTCGAGCAAAAACCTTACCCCGTAGGATGCGCCCGAACCCAGTTGATGATCGTGAGCCCAAGAAGCTAACCATGATGGAGCAGATCGTACCGATAGCCGCCACCAGGAGCATTAGACCACCCGTTCTTATGATATAGGCGGTGTCTCCTTTAACAATGCCGGTATCAACTATATCTGACATCAGGGTAGGCAAATACAGCTCAGACAGGGTCTGAAGAAACACCAGAATTAAAACTGCCACTATCGAGGCGGTAAATGGTTTTAAATAACGATAAAGCTTAAACATTTTACTTTTTCTCCTTTTGATGCACCTGCTCTAGAGCCGCCTTTATGTCAGTAAGGCCTACAACCAGCTCTATAGCTCGCTCTTCAGGAATGTCAGCCACCAATTCATTTATTCGTTGCCGGATATCCTGGCGTGCTTGTTCCAGGTATTTAATAGCGATCGGATTTAAATACAATCGTAGTAAGCGCTGGTCAGTGCTATCCTCTCTTTTCTCCACCCATCCCCGCTCATCAAGTTCGCGAATGGTTTTAGAAATATGTGATTTGGCGATGCCAGTGAGCCTTGATAATTCGCTTATTGTAATCCCCGGCGTGCTACCAATCTGCCGAGTGACTATACCCATAGTGATCGGCAAATCATGTTCGGCCAATATATCTTTGACAAATTTCCCGAGGCCCCGGTTTACTTCGCGAAGCAGATCGATCAGAAGCTCGTTAGTATTTGACACGGCATACACCTCTTGTTCTCAAGATAACGTTCTGTGCAGAACAGGTTATATTATATAGTCTGCTCCCGCAAGTAGCAATGGAAGATATGGGCAATCAAAAAAGCCACTCTCCCGAAACGAAAGGTGGCTTTCTATAGAGCATTAATTATCTATCATTAAATCAAGGGAGTTAACCATTACTGCTCCCCAAAGTGGTTATACTGCAACTAGATAATTGTATTACTGACGTTTAAAACAAGTTATAGCGTTTACGCAGGAAGCGATATTCAAGATAATACCCCAAGCCGAAAATACCTATCAGGCCAATAAATGCCGAGTGGGTAAAGACTAATCTCTTTCTCAACTGGGTAAGAGTTTGATCGCGTTGCCCCACAAAATCAAAAATACTCCTTTTTTCTCGATCAGCGCGTTCCAATTCCTTGACCAAGGAATCACGATGGTCCTGAAGACGGTAATACTGTTGGCTGGTATCCAAACGATCACGATACATTTCCTTGATTTGTCTATCTTGATAATAAGCGGTAGCTGAAGCACTACTGGTTTTAGTAACCGCCCAGGGAATAACCCCACGGCTAGCGTAAACGCTCGATAGGTTAGTAAAAGCACAGATGGTGCCTGCTAAGTCAGTAACCTTCATGCCGTCAATTTTGGTCTCTGGCTGTATGCCTGGAGATTTAATAATGATAGGTACCAGATTAGAATTACTAGAACTACGGGCTGAAGTTACAACGATAGTGCAATATCCGGCAATGCCTCCAGCTTCTAACTGATGTAAAAGATAGCCCACTGCTTGTTGGCTGTAATCCAGGGCTACATAATAAGCTTCCCGATCATGACGTTCCAGAGCCTTACGTGGCTGCCCCAGATAGATATATGTGAGATAAGGCTTTTCGCGATTGAAGCTATCAAAGGCCTGTTTCATTACTAGCAGGTCGTTTTTTTCCTTGACCTTGAGATATTGCTTAGAGCCATGGGAAAAGCCCTTAAGCTCACCACCAGTACTATCAACAACCAACAATGATTTACCATGGTTTCGCATGACATCAAACAGCGATTCAGCATCAACCTGGCCATCACTGGCATTTTTTGCCCCATGATCCTCGGGGTTGCGTCCAGTTAACAAGGAAGCCTCACCAGCCGCAAGGTCAGCAGCTCTGACGGCTAAACTCTTTTCACTGATCAAGCCCTGATCAGCCAGAGTCTGTAAGGCCCCATATTTAAGCGCACCATAAGCTTCTGAACCCAAACCATCAATACTAATGATAAAGATATGCTTGCTAGCTGGTAATGGAGGCTGCGCCCCCCTCGCTGTCCCCGTTAACCATAGACCAGCAAAAAGTGCGACAACTACCACAAATCCCAGTAATCGCCCATACCTCATAGCCGTTCCCTCCCATCCTCCTGTATGAAAGATATACTCGAAAAGAGCGGCGATTATGTAGGGTTGTTCTAGTAACGCCCACTACGTATGATGCTATAAATAAGAAACATACCTAAAACCACGGCAAAAAAGAAGCCTACGACCACCAGGGATATCCCATGCCAGCTAGCGTTGTAACCTTGTTTGGCCAGCAGGGAGGTGCCCATTATAATGCTTCCCGTAATAATGGCCAAAGCAATGCGGTTAGCGATAATATCCATCGTATTGATCAAACGACGCAGATTACTATGCTCCAACCGGATCTTTAAATCGCCTTCTTCCAGTTGGGTAATCAAGGAATGGGCTTGCCGAGGAAACTCACGAGCCAATCCGATGCCATCAAGCAATAAATCACGCACATCATTCTTGACCCTTGATGGCTTTAATCGCCCTAAGATAACTCGCCGGGCTAAGGGTTCTGCGACTTCTACAATCGATAGATGGGGATCGAGCTGAGTAACTAATCCCTCCACCGTCATACCCATCTTGGCCACCATAGATAATTCGGCTGGGATTCTGATCTGGTGCCGCATGGAAACATCGATTAGCTCAGATATCGCCTCCCCGAGATTAATACGGGCCATGGGAACACCATAATATTTCTTCTGCAAACGAGAAATATCTCGTTGCAGTTCCTCGCGGGCTACCGGTTCGCCACTACTGCCAATATTCACTAAAGTACGTACCACGCCACTGGCGTCATACCGCGACATAGCTAACACCAGATCCACGGTCTGTTCCTTGATATACTGGTCAACAACTCCGACCTGGCCAAAATCATAAAATATAATTTTCTCTCCGGGGGCCACCGCCAGATTTCCTGGGTGGGGATCAGCATGAAAGAAGCCATGGTCATAATATTGGCTAAAAAGTGCTTCTACAATGTTGGTGGCAATCTTTTTTAGGTTTAACCCTGAACTTTTTAAAGCTTCAATATCTGAGACCTTAATCCCACTCACATATTGCATAGCCAGTACCCGTGGTGTGGTATATTCCCATTCAACACGGGGAATGATGACGCCGGGATGACTCTTAAAATTCTGATAAAAGGTTTCGGCATTTTTCCCTTCTCGATCATAATCCAATTCTCGAAGTAAAGCCGCGGAAAACTCCTGCATAATAGCCTTGGGTTGGTATAACCTTCCCCAGGAAGTACGCTTTTCCATCTGCGCCGCCAGACGATGAAGAATTTGCAGATCTGTCTCGACAATACGCCGGACTCCGGGTCTCTGAACCTTAAGCACTACCTCTTTGCCGCTATGTAAAGTAGCCCGGTGTACCTGGCCGATGCTGGCTGCCGCTAAGGGCTCTGGCTCCAGGTAGGCAAAATCAGCCAGGTCAATCCCCTCATCTTTTAGCACCTGCAAGACCTCCGTAAATCCAAAAGGAGCTACTGAGTTTTGCAGCTTTTCTAACTCCACTATATAGGGAATTGGAAGCACATCCGGGCGGGTTGATAGTAATTGTCCAAGCTTAATAAAGGTCGGGCCTAGTTCCTCCAAGGCCATCCGTAATCGTTCCGGGCCTGACCATAGCATCACCTGACCTGCATCACGACGACGCCGATAAGCAGCCAGGGAATAACGATCAAAAATAAAGCCAAACCCATGATGGGCTAATATATTGCTGACCTCATGAAAGCGTCGAGCTTGTCCACGATAATTAAACCGCTTAAACATCATTACCCTACCTCCCCGTTAGATTCGGGGTATCTCCAACTACTTAAACAAATTCCCCCGGCGATCCAGAAGGAGAGCCGGGGGAATCTGTAAACAACCATCATTATGATGGATTTTCCAAACGATTGAGGCGCTCTTTCAATTCCTCTATTTCATCCCGAGCTACCATGCCCATTTCTTTTTGGACTTTATGCATATAATCCTTAATTTCGGCGAACAACTCTTGGCGTTCCATCTCGCCCCGACTCATCATTTCATCGACATAATTACGAGCCTCATCACTGCTCATCTCACCGCGTTCTACCACTTCATTAATAAACTCCTCAGCCCGTTCCCGGGTGAGGGACAAAGCTCCCAAGCCAAAATACATCATTTTTTTAAACATACTACTCACCTAAAACCTCCTCCTTTGATACTCAAGATTTATTATCCCCAATTGTCAGTCTTGTATTTGCTTCCAGTATATATCGCTAGGCTACTTTTAGTCCATTTATTACCATACTATTTACTGGTTGCCGCGTCCTCAGTCCAACTCCCTTCCTAGTGGCTAGGAAACCCCCTTTCCCCAACTTATCCTCGGCATATATTGGGTAGTCTGGATTTTAAGGGTAACAAACTGACATGGTACGCCTTTATCGTTGTTGACGCCGATTATTCCAGGTGTTATCATATTAAATGCGCTTTGGGGTGTCGCCAAGCGGTAAGGCACCAGACTTTGACTCTGGCATTCGTTGGTTCAAATCCAGCCACCCCAGCCATTATTTGTGGACCATTAGCTCAATTGGCAGAGCAGCTGACTCTTAATCAGAAGGTTGTAGGTTCGACTCCCACATGGTCCACCATTTAATTTAATAACCCCTTTTGGGGACCATTAGCTCAATTGGTAGAGCAGCTGACTCTTAATCAGAAGGTTGTAGGTTCGATTCCTACATGGTCCACCATTAATTTAATAACCACTAATGGACCATTAGCTCAATTGGCAGAGCAGCTGACTCTTAATCAGAAGGTTGTAGGTTCGACTCCCACATGGTCCACCATAAAGGCAAAAAACCCCGCTCGTCATCCGAGCGGGGTTTCATTTTGTGTGCAAATCGAATAATTAGAACAGAACACAGGTGTTCATTTACCCTTAACTATTGAGCGAACTAAATTGGTACAAACGTTCACGGCGGCGAGCTACTAACAATTCAGGTTCAACGGCACACAATTTAGCAAATTGAGTGGTGACTACACGTTTAATCTCGGCAGCTACCTGTTCCCCATGGTGTTGAATACCACCTACCGGTTCGGCAATAATTTCATCGGCAATCCCATATTTAAACAGGTCTTGAGCGGTCAAGCCCAGGTGACCTGCTACCTCTTGCACCCGTGAAGCATCTTTGTATAGAATCGCCGAGCAAGCCTCGGGGGAAGCCACACTAAATACCGAATTAGATAACATTATGAGATAATCAGCCAGTGCTAAGGCCAGTGCTCCACCACTTCCACCTTCGCCAGTTACAACCGCTACTACTGGCACCCTAACCCTTGACAAAAGTTGGAGCATTGAAGAAATCGCCCAGGCCTGACCTCTTTCTTCGGCACCAATACCAGGAAAAGCTCCTGGAGTGTT
>JBLNAS010000193.1:0-5227 GCA_050259475.1 Methylocystaceae bacterium | reverse complement strand
TATATGAATCGCTCCTGTTTTGGTGGCCTATGTACCAAACGTCTAGTTGATAGTGCGGAGACGTTAGTGGTCGAGGTGAACCGGAATACCCCGTGGCTTAACAGTGAAGTGTTCAAAGTTCACGTCTCTCAATGTACGGCGATTGTAGAAAATGATGCCCCCCTATTCGAAATCCCGGAAATCCCGATTACCGCAGTAGAAACCGAAATTGCCGGACGCATTGCCGATATGGTAGCTGACGGCTCTACTATTCAGCTCGGTTTGGGAGGTTTAGCGAACTGCATTGGACACTTCCTCAAAGACAAAAAGGATCTCGGTGTACATGCCGAGGTTATCTCCAATTCCATTATGGAACTTATCAAATGTGGGGCGATAAATGGCAGCAAGAAGTCATTCTATCCGGGTAAAATCCCCTATACTTTCTGTGTCGGTACCAAGGAATTATGGCAGTTCATGGATCATAATGATACCTTTATTGGGTTTGAAATTGAATATGTCAATGATCCGAATGTAATTGCCCAAAATGATAACATGGTTTCGGTGAACAATGCGTTAATGGTAGATCTAACTGGACAGGTAGCGGCGGAATCGATCGGTACTTTCCAATACAGTGCCACTGGAGGTCAGGTTAATTTTGTTTTAGGTGCTCAGCGGGCTAAGAATGGTAAAAGTATTCTGGCCTTGCCTGCTACTGGGGTCAGGAAGGATGGCACGGTTTTTTCACGGATAACTCCGACTCTACCTGAAGGAACCGTAGTGACCACCTCCCGTAATGATGTCGAGTGGTTGGTTACGGAATACGGAGCGGCACGTATGTCCTTTAAGCCGATTTCATGGCGAGTGAAACAGCTTATTTCACTCGCTCATCCGGATTTTCGTGATGAGATGCAATTTGCCGCTCGTAAAAATGGATGGTTGTTTTAAGCGTGCAACGCTTAAGTAAGGAGGGCCAAGGTGGTTAAACTATCCGAACTCACCAGCAATCAATGGGAAATTATCGAGATTATTTTTTCTGGATTTGATGGGGCGCTCATTGTTGATGAGAATGGAATCATTAGGTTAATCACCGAGTATTACGAAAAAGAATCCGGACTTAAACGCGAGGATGTGTTGGGTAAACATGTGGCTGAGGTATTCCCTCATACTCGGATGCCAGAGGTGATCAAGTCGGGGATCCCGTTACTGGCTGACTTATGGGAACTAAACGGTAAACAACAGGTGGTATCACGAGTGCCTATCATAGCTGATGGTCAAATAATTGGAGCGGCTGGGGTAAGCGTTTTTCGTTATATGGATCAAGCTCGTAGCTTTGTAATTAATTGGTCCAAATTGCACACAGAGCTGGCCTACTATAAAGAAACGGTTAAAAAGCTCAGTGGGGCCAAATATTCTTTTGCCGCCATCAGGGGACAAAGCCATGTCCTGTTAGAAGCGAAAGAGCGGGCACGCCGGGTAGCATCCAGCAATACGCCAGTGCTGATATATGGGGAAACGGGTACCGGCAAGGAGCTATTTGCGCATGCCATTCATCAAGAAAGCCCCCGTAACGAGGGACCATTAGTTAGAGTTAACTGCGCTAGTATACCTGAAAGTCTAATGGAGTCAGAGTTTTTTGGGTATGAGGAAGGAGCCTTTTCTGGAGCCCGCAAGGGAGGTAAGCCTGGTAAATTTGATCTGGCCAAGGGCGGCAGTATTTTTCTGGACGAGGTTAGTGACTTGCCCTATCATTTACAGCCCAAACTGCTCAGGGTGCTACAGGAAAAGGAGTTTGAAAGAGTCGGTGGTACGACGGTGATACCTGCTGATGTGCGGGTAATATCAGCCACTAATCGTGATTTGCGCAAACTGGTTGCTAGCTCAGCATTCCGCGAAGATTTGTATTACCGGCTCAATGTCTACCTAATCAGAGTTCCACCTCTCAGGGAGCGCATGGAAGACCTGCCCTTATTGGTGGAGTATTTTATCAATGGACAGAATCAGGAAAATGGTACTCGAATTGAGGGGATTACTCGGGATGCCATGAATGTTTTAACTAATTACCATTGGCCAGGTAATGTGCGGGAATTGCAGATAAGTATTGAGCGATCTTGTTTGGATGCTGGTCAGGGGATGATTAACCGCGAAAACCTGACCCGGGTTAAGAAATCGGTAGTCGGTGCTAGGTCAGGGTCTAGTTTTAATCTGAAGGAGGTACGTGAAAAGGCGGAAAAGCAGGCAATTATGACTGCCTTGGGGATTAGTGGCGGCAACCGGCAAAAAGCCGCGGACCTGCTTGGTATTCATCGTACATCATTGCACCAAAAAATGAGAGAGTATCTACTCTACGAACCTAAATAACCACAGAAAGTAAAAAACCCCGGTTAACCGGGGTTTTTTTATTAAGCGATGTTGTTAAGTTTACGGGTCAGCCGTGACTTTTTCCGAGCTGCAGTATTGCGGTGGATTATGCCTCGGGCTGCATTTCTATCAATAATGGAGGTGGCCATAACCAAGCTCTCCCTGGCCAAATCCACGTTTTTCCCTGCCACTGCTGCTTCGAATTTCTTAATTGCGCTTTTCATGGCTGATCTTCTGGCCATATTACGCAGCTTGCTCTTCTCAGCTTGCCGTATTCTCTTGGCCGGTGTTTTACTCTTAGCCACAATTTCACCTCCTCATCAGTATCGTCAACAGAAATAATAATAACAGAGACGATGTGGATTTGCAACTGGAGGTTGCATAGAAAATTAATGGGAGGCTAACCTAAGAACAACCATTTCAAAGCCTCTAAAAACTAACTATATGCAATCAGGGGGAGTTTGTTAGCGATAGTCATAAGTAATGCTATCTTTCCATATATAATCTCTGAGTCAGCCTGCCCTTTTAAATGTTAGGCAAGGAGATTATAAAATGGAGTTAAATTTAAGCCGACTCCGGTTCCTGGGGGTATTAATCGGATTAGTAATCGCGGGTTATATTACCGTCATATTTACGTCCGCGAGTAATATTGGGAACCTAAATTATCAACCGGTTAGAGGAGAATTGAGTATACCGGTTATGGCTGCTGGTTATGCTGGTCTCGGCGAAGGTTGGGGTCTCAAGCTAACTCGAAGCCTGCTGGAGAGCTATAGCCGTACGGGCTGGTGTGCGTTTGAGTTACCGGTGTTATGGAGTAGTTCAGCTGCAAAGGCTGCACCGATACCAACTCCAGCTGCTGTTTCAGTAAACTCAGGCGGTAGAGCAGTCCTAATTTATTGTACTCATAGTACGGAAAGCTATGTTCCCGATGGCGGGGTTGAGCGTACCGAAGGTCGGCCGGGGCTGATCCTCGAGGTAGCACACACTCTGGGCAGTGAGCTGGAACAACAGGGCTATGCGGTTACCGTAAGTGAAGAATTACATGATTGGCCGAATTTTACCAGCTCATACAGTCATTCGCGGCGAACGGTCGAGGATTTTCTGCAGCTACATCCTGATCCCGCAGCTATCATCGATGTTCACCGTGATGCATTTCCCGATGGGGGTGCTATTACTACTAAAGCAGATGGTGAGGAAGCTGCCCCAGTATTATTAATTGTCGGCACCAATAAACGTCAAAACCATCCCCATTGGCAGAGAAATCTTGATTTTGCTAACCAAATCTATGCGACAGCTCAGGATGCCTATCCTGGGCTCGTGAGAGGGGTTAGACCTAAAGCCGGGGTATATAACCAGGATTTATCACCCCGCTCAATCCTGATTGAATTTGGCACTGATGGTAATACTCTAAAACAAGCCCAAACTTCAGCCCGCTCAATGGGCAAAACTCTAGGTCAAATCATAGGAAGTGATGAATAATTAAGTCAGGTAATTATCTTTTCCCCTATATAATTCTTATTTGCCTAACCATCTGCGCTTTTGGGGTAGTTCGGCAATCGCTGCAAGAGATGACCGGGGAGCCGATTTCACTACCTATCAAAGCCATGGTTAGCACCAGTGAATTTAAACTATCTAGTGCCCAAAAAGTCTGGGAATTCAAATTCGGGGTTCTCAAAGGGTTTATTAATAGCTGCGAGCAGCGTATGATAACAAAATAACTGGATATCAACCGCCTTGCGTTTAAAGGCGGTTTTATTTTGGCGTTGAAAGGATTGACACTCATGCGATTTTTATTACAAGCAGCAATAATATTTGCTCTTTGGGTAATTGGTGAGATGATCAGCCGTGGTCTCCAGCTGCCAATACCTGGTAGTATCATTGGGATGGTCTTGCTCTTTATTATGCTAAGTTGCCGATTGATTCGCTTGGAATGGATAGAGCAGGTAGGCGAATTTTCTCTCGATAATATGGGGCTGCTTTTTATTCCGATTGGAGTATCCTTGTTGGATATGACCAATATTTTAGGCCATAATCTACTAGCCTTAATAGTTATTACGGTAGTAGGTGTGGTTATGGTAATGGGGGTAAGTGGACTGGTAGTGCAATGGCTGGCAGGCAAAGCGAATGCTTAGAGAATTGGTTGCCGAACCCGTCTTTGGTATTTTGTTAACCCTAGTAGCCTATGAGGCAGGTATTTTTATTTATAACCGCACTAAAACCAGCTTATTACACCCCGTACCCGTGGGGATTTTACTAGTAATTGGTTTTCTCCTGCTGTTTAAAATAGACCTGGCTAGTTATCAGGTGGGGGGGGAAGTGATACAGCTATTTTTAGGGCCGGTGACGGTGGTGTTGGCAATTCCGCTTTATCGGCAAACGAAAGCACTAAAACGTCATCTAATTCCGGTGTTAGTAGGTGTATTTAGCGGGGTACTCACCGGGGTCTTGGTAGTAATCTTCTTGGCTCAATGGTTCAAATTACCCCAGGAGCTGTTGTTATCTTTGGTACCCAAGTCAGTTACTACTCCCATTGGAGTGGAAATAGCTCGTAATCTAGGTGGCAGTATGGCTTTAGCAGCGGCGGGCATTATAATGACTGGCATTCTAGGGGCAATTATCGGCCCTGGTGTCTGTCGCCTCTTAAAGATTAAGAACAAGGTAGCGGTAGGTATCGCTATTGGGACCGCATCGCATGCGATTGGTACTTCCCGGGCTCTGGAGTTAGGGGAGGAGCAGGGGGCCTTCAGTAGCCTGGCGATCGGTCTAGCAGGCTTATTTACGGTAGCCCTAGCCCCATTACTCATCAACTGGGTGGTAAAATGAGATAAGGGGTAGGCTCTTTAATCATTTCTTTTATTTCGGCATTTTATTTTTGTGCGCAAACTTCATT
>JBLNAS010000192.1:0-3373 GCA_050259475.1 Methylocystaceae bacterium | reverse complement strand
TGAGACTATCGCTGATTACGGCGTTTTAGCCAAGCAAGCCTGCGTTGCGGGAGTGGTGACACCGGCACTAGAATATGTGGTCGAAGCCAACACCCTGCTTAGCGGGATTGGCTTTGAGAGCGGTGGACTGGGTGCTTCCCATGCTATCCATAATGGGCTGACTGTACTGCATGACACGCATGATTATTTGCATGGTGAAAAGGTAGCCTATGGTTTACTAGCATCATTATTTTTGACGGGTAAACCACCACAGGTAATAAAGAAGCTGTATCGGCTGTATGGAGATATTGGCTTGCCGACGAGCTTGCGAGATATCGGGTTAGCGGACATTAGCCGTGACGAATTGATGCTGGCAGCAGTAGCTGCCTGCACTCCGGGGAGCAATATCTATCACGAAACCGTGGAGATTACGGCGGATCGGGTTTGCGATGCCATGCTGGCAGCAGATAGCTATGGGCGGTCTCTGGCTTTTAAATAGTATAATCCTACCAGCTAGAGACCCCCTGGATAATCTGTGTCCGGGGGGTCTGTTTAAAAATAAACCGGTGGTTCAGCTTAAAGCGGCCTAACAATTTTTCCGATAGGGAGGCTAATGGAGCCATGAAAATAACTGAGGTTAAGACCTATATTGCGGGGAACTCATGGAAGAATTGGCTATTTGTTCGTGTCGAAACCGATGAAGGGATACATGGCATTGGCGAAGCTACCCTAAATGGGCTGGCTAAAACTACCGAGGCCTGTATTCATGAACTTAAGCACATGGTAATCGGCCAAGATCCTTTTGACATCGAGCAGCATACTTTACGGCTGTTTCGGGATATCTTTTCCGTCGGTGGTCAGGTTCAGGGTTCCGCTTTAGCGGGCATTGAATATGCCTGCTGGGACATCATGGGTAAGGTTACCGGCCAGCCGGTGTACCGGCTTTTGGGTGGAAAATGTCATGATGCGCTCCGGGTCTATGCTAATGGCTGGTACCGCGGGGAGCGTACCCCGGACAACTTCTATCAGTTAGCCCGGCAAGTGGCAGCTAAAGGCTATACCGCACTCAAGTTCGACCCTTTTGGGGCGGCTTATCGGGTGGTAGATCAGGCTGACTTTAGGCTGGCCCTAGATATTATCGGAGCGGTTCGTGATGCAGTCGGCCCCGAGGTAGATATTCTTATCGAAGGGCATAACCGCTTCAGTGTGCATACCGCGCTTAGCTTCGCTGATGCGATGGTACCCTATGCCCCCAGTTGGTTTGAGGCCCCGGTGGCACCGCATAATATTTCTTCTATGGTAGAAGTAGCTCGCCGCAGTCCTATCCCGATAGCGTGTGGGGAGGATTACTACTGTAAGGAACAGTTTGCCGAACTGCTAAAACATGATGCCGTGCATATCATCCAGCTCGAACCCCAGTTCCTGGGGGTGGCTAACTCCCGGCATATTATGAGCATGGTCGATGCCCACAATGGTGTGGTGGCACCGCATAGTGCTCAGGGGCCGCTCTGCTCGGTAGTTTGCGCCCACTTAAATATGACGGCTCCCAATTTCTATCTCCATGAGATCTTTGATGACTTTAATCAGGATGCCTCCGGCTGGACGGCAGAAGTGCTCACTAACCCGATTAAGGTGGTTGATGGTTATACCTGCCCCCATGATTTACCGGGCTGGGGTACTGACCTAAACTATGACTTGATTGCGGAACATCCCTATAGTCAGGAGTTCTTCTTACCCCTGTTCAGATCCGGCTGGGAAAAGCGCGAACGGGTTAAGTAGGACAACGCTCGAGAGTGACAGCAAAAGAGATGGCTTATCAATTAGGTAGTAACTTTAACACAAATAATTATTTTATATGAGGTGAATTAAAATGCAGCAAGAAATTAAGACCATTTGTGTAGTAGGGGCCGGTAACATGGGGCATCAGATTGCTCTACAGGCTGCCCTTTCCGGATTTAACACTTATTGTACCGATGTCAATGAAACTACTCTGGGCAAAGCCCGCGATTTTGCGGCTAATTATCTGGCGGAGCGGGTAAAAAAAGGCAAGTTGACCCAGGAAGTCGCCGATGTCGCCGCCGCGAATATTCATTTTACCACCAGCTTAGAGGAAGCCGCCAGCAATGCTGACCTGGTGATTGAAGCGATCATCGAGATTCTTTCTGTTAAGCGGGATTTGTTTGCTCGTTTGGATGCGATCTGCCCTCCTCATGCGATTTTGGGAACTAATAGTTCCTATATTGTTAGCTCTCGCATAGCGGATGCAACCAAGCGGCCGGACAAGGTACTCAATATCCATTTCTTTAACCCGGTTTTAGTGATGAAGCTGGTCGAGGTGGTTAGAGGTGCCCATGTATCAGATGAAACCGTTGAAACCGTCTTTGAGGTCAGCCGTCAGATGAGTAAGACTCCGGTTTTGATCAAGAAAGAGATCTACGGTTTTGTGGTCAACAGGATTTATAGTGCTATCTCCAAGGAAGCTTGCTACCTCCTGGATCAGGATATAGCTTCGATTGAAGATATCGATATCGCAGTTAAAAACGGTCTGGGTCACCCGATGGGCCCCTTCGAGTTGCTGGACCTAACCGGCATTGATTTAGAGTATGATGTCCTGATGGCCAAATACCAGAACACTGGTGTTCTGGAGGACAAACCCAGTCCGGCGATTGTCACGCGCTATGCTAAAGGTCGTTTCGGCCGCAAAGCGGGGGCTGGTTTCTACGACTACAACAAATAGGGAAATAAGGAGGCTATTATGAGTAGCCAAAATCTTCTGCTGACCAAGGAAAATGGTATTGCCATAGTAACTATCAACCGTCCTGAGGTTTTAAATGCCCTCAACCGGGATACCGTTGATGAAATTGATGCCCTGGTAGAGGAATTAAACCGCGATCGGGAACTGCGGGTAGTTATCTTTACCGGCGGGGAAAAGCATTTTGCCGCTGGTGCTGATATTACCGATATGGTTGAGGGCAATCCTGAGTTTGCACGTGGGTTTGCCTTTAAAGATACCTTTAATAAGATTGAAGATCTTAGTAAGCCTACCATTGCTGCGATAGCCGGTTATGCTTTGGGTGCCGGAATGGAAATGACCCTGGCATGTGATCTCCGGGTGGCCAAAGCTAATGTCCGGTTTGGCCTGCCCGAAGTAAGTATCGGCATTATGCCTGGAGCGGGGGGGACTCAGCGTCTGCCCCGCCTCATCGGCACCGCCCGGGCTAAAGAGATGATTATGTTAGGTGGTATGGTAGATGCTGCTACCGCCTTGAGTTATGGTCTGGTCAACCGGGTGGTTGAGGAAAACGTCGTGGAAGAAGCGGTCAAGCTAGCTACTAAGCTGGCATCACTACCGCCGATTTCACTGCGTTCAGCCAAGCAAGTGGTTAACCAGGGC
>JBLNAS010000191.1:0-5715 GCA_050259475.1 Methylocystaceae bacterium | reverse complement strand
GAAGCTTTATTGGCTATGCAAGTAATTGAAGAAATACCGCGAGATTATGATTATATCGTAGGGGAGACCCCTGGAATTTATCAGGTACTCGATTTAGTGGAAAAGATCAAGGATATTGATTTTACCGTGCTAGTTACTGGTGAAAGTGGTACCGGTAAAGAGCTGATTGCCCGAGCAATCCACGAACGAGGAAAGCGTGCGGCTCAGCCTTTCGAGATTCTTAATTGTGCCGCGCTACCTGCTCAACTACTCGAAAGTGAGTTGTTTGGTTATGAAAAGGGTGCTTTTACCGGTGCGACGGCCAGTTATCCAGGTAAATTCCTAATGGCTAATCAGGGCAGCCTTTTTTTAGATGAAATTGGTGAACTGGATTTATCAGTACAGGCTAAATTGTTGAGGGTATTACAAGACAAGGTGGTAACTCCACTCGGCTCCACCTCATCAAAAAAGGTTGATGTGCGTATCATTACTGCTACCAACCGCAACTTAAAGCAAGATGTTGCGGTAGGGAGATTTCGCTCTGATCTCTATTACCGCTTAAATGTTATAGAGATTAAAATGCCTCCCTTGCGGCAGCGCAAAGAAGATATTCCGATGTTAATCAGCTTTTTTATGCGGGATATTGCTCGGCATTTAAAGCAGCCAGTCAAACATTTAAGTCCGGCAGCTACCATGGTCTTAGAGCATTATTCTTATCCCGGCAATGTCCGGGAGCTCAAAAATATTCTGGAACGAGCAGCTGTGGTCAGCCCCACGCAAGTAATTGAATTGGCTGATTTGCCACCCTATTTATTTGAACTTGATACTGAAAACCAAATGGTTAACGACGAAAGATTTATCAATATTAGTTATGGTGAACCATTGGATGCTGTTGAACGCAAGGTTATCTTAATGAATCTCTCGCGTTTGCAGCGACCTCGGCGAGAAATTGCCCAGGTTTTAGGGATCAGTGAGCGTACATTACGTAATAAGTTAAGAGAGTATTCCCTACAGGAGCCAGATGAATGATAACGGCAATAATTGACTCCGGGCGGCAATAATTGCCGCCTTTTTCTATTTATGCGGCAATAAGGGGTCATAAATGCTTTTTCTGCAATGGATTATGTTAGTTGTTGATAAGGAAACACCATTAAGTTGGTCTTGGCATGCTTCTTGCTTCGTAGAGTATTAGATTCAAAAAAGGAGGGTACTTTGGATGAAGAAGAAGTATTTAGCATTAGGACTAGCCTTAATTATGGTTCTTAGTCTGTTAGCTGTAGCAGGTTGTGGCGGCGGTGGAACCAAGACTGGTGCCGGGGACAAGGAAGATATCCTTATCGCTAGCGCTAATCCCATGACTGGTGATTCTGCTCAGTTTGGTGACCTTAAGGTCAAAGCTATTCAACTGGCGCTTGATGAGTTTAACGCCCAAGGTGGCCTTGATGGACGCCAAGCTAAACTGGAAGTCGGAGATGATACCGGCAATCCTAAAGAAGCTCCCAATGTGGGACAGAAATTTGCTTCCAATGACAAAATATTAGCTATTATCGGCCATTGGAACAGCTCTTGCACTCTGGCGGCTCGTGAAATTTATGAAGCAGCTAAAATTCCGGTCATCACTGATTCAGTAAACAAAGCTATTACCGATGGCAAAACCCCTCATGTTTTCCGGATCTCCCTGACTGATACCATGCAGGCTGATCGTCTAGCGGAATATGCCTACAACAAAATGAATGCACGTAAAGTAGCCATTCTGTATACTGCCAATGATTTTGGTGTTGGTTTGAACCGCGATTTTACCGCTAAGTTCAAGGCTCTTGGTGGAAGCATCCCGACGACCGAAACTTATTTTGAAGGGCAGTCCAAGGACTTTAGCCCGCAGTTGACCAAAATAAAATCCACTAAACCAGATGTTATCTTTATCGCTGGTTACTATACGGAGACAGCTTTGATTGCTCAGCAAGCCAAACAACTGGGCTTGAATGTTCCCTTACTGGGAACTGATGGTATTAGCTCCGAGCAGTTGGTCAAATTAGGTGGGGCAGCGGTTGAAGGTATTCGGTTCACCGGGTTCTTCCATCCGCAAAAAGAATACCCTGGAACCAAAGCCTTTGTTGAAGCTTTCAAGGCTAAATATAATATGGAGCCTGACACTTATGCTGCTCTAGCTTATGACTCCGCCAAAATGGTACTGGAAGGCATAAAAGTCAATGGCGCAACTCGTGATGGCATTTATCAGTACCTTAAAGAAACCAAAGATTTCCCAGGTGTAGCTGGTCCGATATCTTTTGACAGCACTAATAACACTACTCGCGGTATAATAATCCTCACCGTAAAAGACGGCAAAATTGTACCTGATCCCGTTCAACCTTAATTAGCAGGTTCAGCAAACAAGGTGTAGGGGCGGGGTGCATAACTCCGCCCTGTCTTTTTTGAAAGGAGTGAAGTCATGTTTGCGGAACAATTGAGCAACGGGTTGGCGTTAGGTAGTATATATGCCCTTACTGCTATCGGTTTTACCATGGTTTACGGCATTATAAGCTTAATCAACTTCGCTCATGGTGATATCTATATGGTAGGAGCCTTCTTGGCTCTAACCGCGCTGACCGTGTTCAAATTACCATTAATTCTTGCCTTTATAGTAGGAATGGTTGGAGCAGCGGGAGTGGGAATTCTGATTGCTCGGTTGGCTTATCGGCCTTTATTTGAATCAAATCGCATTAATATTTTTCTTGCCGCTATTGGTGCTTCGATCCTACTTGAGAACTTTGCTATGTTGGTATGGGGTCCGCAGACCAATTCCTTTCCCACAGTAGTTACTAATGTTTCCTATGGTATCCTCGGCCTCAAATTTACCAATCTGCAACTAATAATCTTGATCACCGCTGCCGTTTTGATGGTGGCCTTGACTATACTGGTGCAGAAAACCAAATTAGGTGTGGCTATGCGTTGTACAGCTCAGGACATGGATACAGCGCGTTTAATGGGAATAAATACCGACCGCATGGTGTATTCCACCTTTGCCCTGGGTTCGACTTTAGGAGCGGCAGCGGGGGTTCTGGTCGGTATGTACTATCAAGCTGTTTATCCGATGATGGGTTTTATGCCCGGATTAAAAGCTTTTGTCGCTGCCGTGCTCGGGGGTATCGGCTCTATTCCTGGAGCTATGTTAGGAGGTCTAGTCTTAGGATTATCCGAAAGTTTGGGCGCAGCTTATATCTCATCCGGGTTTCGTGATGGCATTGCTTTTATCATCCTGATCCTGATTTTACTGATCAAACCATCCGGCCTCCTGGGTAAAAGTTCCCAGGAAAAGGTTTAGGGGGTAGTTGTGATGACATTTTTAAAAGTAGTAATTAATTTAACCTTAGCTGGAGTAGGCCTCTGGGTGGCGATCAAAATACTCTCTCTGGTGTTTGATACTGCTACCGACAAAATAATAAGCATGCCGGCTTCGGGACGCAAAATTATGCTAGGTGTGTTATTAGCTTTGCTATTGTTAATACCACTTGCTTTGGGTAATTCGCCCTATTTAATGCGTACTATTGTGATTATTGGGATATATATTATTCTAGCCTTGAGCCTGAACTTGGTAGTCGGCTTTGCTGGTCAGTTATCCATGGGACATGCCGCCTTTTATGGTATTGGAGCCTACACTACCGCTTTATTAACCGTGAGTTTTGGCATGTCGTTCTGGTTAGCACTGTTAATCAGCTGCCTGGTTGCTGCTTTGTTTGGTCTATTGCTGGGTATTCCTACCTTGCGTCTAAAAGGCGATTATTTAGCCATTACCACCATTGGTTTTGGCGAAATTGTGCGTTTGATTCTGGTTAACTGGGTCGGGTTTACTCGCGGTCCAGCGGGGATTCCTGGTATTCCGTCCCCGAGCCTCTTTGGGTATTCCATTAGTAGTAATGGGCAATGGTATTATTTATTACTGGTAGTGGTAATCCTGGTGGTAATCGTTTCACAGAACCTGCTTAAATCCCGATTGGGAAGGGGTTTGATCGCGGTTCGAGATAATGAAATTGCTGCGGAAGCCATGGGAATTAACCCGACAATATTAAAAATCACAGCCTTTGCTTTAGGGGCGGCTATCGCTGGTATCGGCGGTAGTATGTTTGCCGGTTATGTACACTATGTCAACCCTGATAATTTCACTTACATGGAGTCGGTAATTATCTTGACTATGGTCGTACTTGGAGGTAGTGGCAGCATTCCCGGGGTTATCGTCGGGGCCATTGTGTTAGCCGCCTTACCCGAACTCTTGCGTGATGTTCAACTTTACCGCTATGCCATATACGGCTTAATGCTGATTATCCTTATGATATCTCGCCCGCAGGGCATGATCAGTACTTCAGGTGTGAAAGGAGGTGCTCGTTCATGGCGATTCTGGAAGCCAGCCAGGTAACCAAGGCTTTCGGTGGTCTTACCGCAGTTAAAGACGTGGATTTGGTAATCAATGAGAAAGAAATAGTTGCTCTCATCGGGCCTAATGGGGCGGGTAAAACGACCTTTTTTAATCTAATAACCGGAATGTACGAAGTAACAAGTGGCACGATTAAATTTGAAGGCAATACCCTGGGGCAATATCGCCCTTATGAAATTACCCAAATGGGTATAGCCCGTACTTTCCAAAACATTCGGCTCTTTAATTCCATGACGGTATTGCAAAATGTGATGGTAGGCCAGTATTGCCGTACCCATAGTGGTCTTAGCTCAATAATATTCCGCCTTCCTACCATGCGTGTGGAAGAAAAAATGGTTAACGAAAAATGTATGGAAATCCTAAGCTTCCTTGGCCTAGCAGATTTGGCCAACGAACTAGCTACTAATCTGCCTTATGGGCTGCAGCGCAAGGTAGAAATTGCACGAGCGATGGCGACTGAACCCCGCTTGCTGCTCTTAGATGAGCCGGCAGCCGGCATGAATAAAGCTGAAAAGGAAGAAGTGTTAGCCGTAATCCGTAAGCTCCGTGACCGGGGGTTAACCGTATTCCTGATCGAACATGATATGAAGATGGTAATGAAGATATCCGACCGAGTAGCGGTACTTGATCATGGCTATAAAATTGCTGAGGGTCTACCGGAAGAGATACAGAAAAATCCACAGGTCATCGCTGCCTATCTGGGGAAAGGAGGCGCCGCCTGATGTTAGAAGTAAAAGAGCTACATGCAAACTATGGGGCGATCCATGCTTTAAAGGGGCTTGATTTCACGATCAAACAAGGTGAGATTGTGGCTTTAATTGGCAGCAATGGTGCTGGCAAGAGTACCACCCTAAAATCAATATCTGGGTTGATTAGAAATAAGAGCGGCCAGATTATTTTTGAAGGTAAAGATATCACTAAAAGTAGAACTAATGAAATTGTCAGCCTGGGGATTATACAAGTACCGGAAGGCAGAAAAATATTTGCTAAATTGACTGTACTGGAGAATCTACAGATGGGTGCTTATCTGCGGGGGGATAAAGATGCCATCAAAAAAGACATGCAAAATGTTTTTGAGCTTTTTCCCCGCCTGGAAGAAAGGTTAGGGCAACAGGGGGGCACCCTTTCTGGTGGTGAACAACAGATGCTGGCTATGGGAAGAGCATTAATGAGCAGCCCTAAACTACTAATGCTCGATGAACCATCTATGGGCCTAGCACCGATAGTAGTTGAGGCCATCTTTGCCAATATTCAAAAACTCAACCAAAAGGGGATGACCATTCTATTGGTTGAGCAAAATGCCAATA
>JBLNAS010000190.1:0-5638 GCA_050259475.1 Methylocystaceae bacterium | reverse complement strand
GTGCTTTCGTTTTGGCTTTCGTGTGGTTATTTTTACACAAACTTTTTGGTTTGTGTTTTCCACTTTTCGATTATCAGCTTAGTCGGTTGACGGTCTTTTTTGTTCCTTATCCGGTTGGCATGGGGGGGCGGGGCGCTGGGTGGAAGACAATTCAATCCCTGGTTGCCGTCGGCTCAGGGGGGTTGCTGGGTAAAGGGCTATTCCATGGTGCCCAAGCCCAGTTACAGTTTTTGCCGGAAAGACATACTGACTTTATTTATGCGGTTATTGGTGAGGAACTTGGTTTTATCGGGGCGGCTGGTCTAATTATTCTCTATATTGTTATGACTTATCGTGCCTTAATCATAGCCCTGGAGGCTCGCGATCTCTATGCCACTTTACTAGTAGTCGGGGTTTTAACCATGTGGTTGTTTCACATTCTGGAAAACATTGGAATGTCGATTGGCATAATGCCAGTTACCGGTATTCCTTTGCCATTTGTTAGTTATGGGGGAAGTGCCATGTTAGCTAATTTCTTGGGATTGGCACTAATATTAGGCGTGAATCTGCGAGGCCGAAAAATCTTGTTCTAATGGAGGCAGAACCATGGTGATATCCAATGCCAAAGCCCTAGTCCGAGGCTTACTTCTCTTAATTCCCAACCTTTTGAAATTAATTTATCGGTTAGCTGATGATCCCCGAGTACCAAAATCAGAAAAGCTGATTTTAGCAGCGACTGCTGCCTATGTATTATCGCCGATTGACTTAATACCTGATTTTATTCCCTTTCTGGGCAAAGTTGATGATTTAGTCTTGATAGCTTTAGCTTTAAAGCGTTTATTTAATGTGGCTGGTGCTGAGGTACTGAATGAGCATTGGGATGGCACTCAGGACCTTCTACAGTTGGTTGACCGCATCCTGGAGTATGCATTGGGCTTTCTCCCGCGCCGAATCTATGATCTACTGGTTAAGAAGGTTGATCCGGGTTACATAGACATAACTCCTCCAAAATGATTGGGTAAACCTCTCCATTATTTGGCAAAAACTGTAATGAAGTCAGCTTGCTATCAATAAAATGGTTTAAGAGTAAGAGCCATAAGTATTGATGCGGGGTGATGAGGATGATTGCCAGTTTCCGGGTGCGGATGTTTGCGGTTCTGGTGGTGCTATCGTTGCTGCTAGCGTTGCAGCAATCCGGCCAGACTATGGTTATGGGTTCACTTGAGCCTTATATCCAATGGGTCGTTACCCGAGATTATGGGGTCAAAGATAAGTTGGCTCAATGGTGGTATAATAGCCGGGGCACGTCGCCCAGTGCGTTGCCAGCACAAGCACCGGCCTTAAGTAGGCCAGTAGCTGAGGGGGAAATTGCCCGTCATTATGGCTGGTACTGGGATCCGGTTACTAATAAACAGCAATTTAATGCTGGGATTATTTTGGCTTTGCCTGAAAACACAACCGTTAATCCGGTGGCTTCGGGGCAGGTAGAAGAAATTATCAATAAGAAAGAAGGGCGCACCGTAAAGGTTAAACATGATGGAAACCTGACTGCTTCCTATGGGCGATTGCAAGAAGTTTTAGTCAAGGTGGGAGATCAGGTTGATTTGGATCGACCACTAGGAAAAACCACGGATAGTTTTTCTTTCCAATTGTTCAATGAACAAGGAGCAGTCAACCCAGAATATATATTTCAATAGCCTATGTATATTGGTAAGCTCCTGGGTATTCCGGTTAGAATCAGCTTGGGGTTCCTCGTACTGGCAGTTCTTTATGCCGCTGCTGGTTTAATGGCTCCCTTAGCGGCTGTTATCACCGGGCTGTTCATGCATGAGATGGCTCATGCGGTGGTAGCAGTGTTTTTTGGGGTTAAGGTAACTCGAGTAGAATTACTACCCTTTGGCGGACAAGCGGTTATTGAAGATATTATGGCCTTACGGCCGGAAAAAGAAATTATGGTAGCCCTGGCTGGACCGGCGGTAAGCCTGTTATTAGCTGGGGTTGCTTATTTTTGGCGACAAGTACCGCTGGTTAACACTTTTTTATTGGCCAATCTATTTTTAGCACTTTTTAATCTACTACCCGCTCTTCCTTTGGATGGGGGACGTTTGATGCGTTCGGCTTTGTCGACGATTTTTGGTTTTAAACGGGCGACTAATTACATTGCCACTGTCGGCATGGTAATAGGATTGTTACTGATGATAGCCGGGGTTGTGGGTTGCTTTTTCCAAGAGCCAATGGCGGTTAATCCTCTGGTGATTGGAGTTGTGCTGTTATTAGCTGCTCGTCGCGAGAAGCGGATGCTTTACTACAGTTTTGTCCGTTACCTCTTAGGGAAGCAGGGTATACTGGATAAAGAAGGACAATTGTGTGCTAAGGCCTTGATTGCCCGTGATAATGCTCTCCTGAAACAAGTGCTCACTCATACTTCTCCCCATGAATATTTGGTGGTGCTAGTCAGCCAAGAGGGGGGTAAGATAATGGGAGTCGTTACCGAAGAGGCATTGGTGGAACAATATCTTAACCTAGGTCCGGGGCAACAGATAAAAGACTGCTTATGACGGTCAAAGTAATTGGGCGGCATGCTTTTTAAAATTATCCGGTAGGGGAATTAGTTTTTCGGTATGATAATCCGAGAGGAGGTTTTTGTATGAATATTAGGGACAAGCTTTATCAGGATATTTTGCCCGGGGTTACCAAACCGGCTCGTTATACCGGCGGTGAACATAATATGGTCGTTAAAGAATGGGAACAGACACGGGTAAAAATGGCCTTAGCCTTTCCCGATGTTTATGAAGTGGGTATGTCACATTTAGGTGGTAAGATACTCTATGGGGTAGTTAATCAGCAACCAGATATGTTACTCGAACGGGCTTATGCTCCCTGGCCTGACATGGAAGCCAAAATGCGATCAGTTGGGTTGCCGCTTTACTCCTTAGAAAGCTTTCGCTCCTTAAATGAGTTTGATGTTATCGGGTTTTCACTGATGTACGAGCTTAGTTATAGTAATGTGCTCAATATGCTCGATCTTAGCGGCCTGCCTTTATTAAGTAGTCAACGTGATGATACGATGCCGCTAATTGTGGCTGGCGGAACCTGTACGGTAAACCCGGAACCGATGGCTGATTTTATTGATGCTTTTATGATCGGTGACGGTGAAGAGATGTTAGTTGAATTATTGAACTGCGTGGCGGATTATCGGTCAGAAGGTAAAGCTAGCTTACTTAAGCGCTTAGCCCAGATTCCCGGAGTTTATGTGCCCGCTTTATACCAGGTTAATTATAATACTGATGGTACAGTTCAAACCATAAAACCCCTGATCAAGAATGCTCCAGAAAAGGTGCAGCGAAGGGTCTTAGCCGACCTGGATGCCGCCTATTTTCCTACTGCTCAACTGGTGCCTTATCTTGATATTGTTCATGATCGTGGAATATTGGAGGTTATGCGTGGCTGCCAGCGTTCCTGTCGTTTTTGCCAGGCGGGAATGGTCTATCGACCGGTTCGAGAAAAGTCACTAGCTACGCTATTAGAACAAGGACAAAAGATTATTGAACAAACCGGGCATGATGAGCTTTCCTTGGCATCACTATCAACGGCTGATTATACTGGGGTGGGCGAGTTAATTCCCGCCTTAGTTGACCGTATGGGCAACCAGGGCGTAGGGGTTTCTCTACCATCCTTGCGGGTGGATGCCTTTTCGGTAGCTATGGCTAACGAGGTGCAGAAGGTTCGCAAAACTACCTTGACTTTTGCTCCCGAAGCCGGCAGTCAGCGGTTGCGGGATGTGATTAATAAAAATGTGCGGGAAGAAGATCTGTTAGTGGCGACGGAGGCTGCCTTTACTGCGGGATGGTCGGGGCTGAAATTGTACTTCATGGTTGGCCTGCCGAGCGAAACCGAAGAAGATTGGCGGGATATTATCGATCTGGTATTTAAGGTTCGCGCCATCGGTAATCGCACTTCCCGGCGACCAATTAAACTCACGGCATCAATTGCCAATTTTGTGCCCAAACCGCATACTCCCTTTCAGTGGCGTCCTCAGATATCGAGGGAAGAGATGCATACTGTACGCGACTATTTTCGGGAGCACGCCAAGCGCAAAGGGGTTAGTTTTGACTTCCATGATGCTGGCACCAGTTTTCTTGAGGGTGTTTTTGCCCGTGGTGACCGGCGGCTGGGAGCGGTTATCTTAGAAGCTTATCGCCAAGGTGCCAAGTTCGATGGTTGGCGGGAAATGTTTAGTCTTGACCGCTGGCAAACCTCATTAATAGCTTGCGGCATAGATCCGGAATTTTATGTTTACCGGCAACGGGATTACCAGGAAGTTTTACCTTGGTCTATAATCGATATTGGCGTCGATCAGGATTACCTGATGGCCGAAGATAAGAAAGCTGAGCAAACGGCTTTGACCCCGGACTGCCGGGAAGGATGTGAGGGTTGTGGTATCTGCCCGAGCTTCGAAGTCGATCTGGATTTGAAGGGGGAGTGGCGTCATGCGGCTACGGATAATGTATAGGGTAGGACCAGAATTGAAGTTTCTGGGTAATCTCGATACCCTACGCATGCTCGCTCGTTGTCTTCGCCGAGCTCAAGTACCATTTGCCCTTAGCGAAGGCTTTAATCCCCACATTAAGATGTCACTGGGTACTGTCTTGCCGGTGGGGATTTGGTCAGAAGCTGAATGGCTGGATTTAGAGCTGGCTGAGGCCATGCCCACAGAGGAAGTCCTGGAGCGGCTAAATCAGGCATCTCCTCGGGGGCTTAGTTTTATAAGGGCAGATTATATTGATAGTAGTATACCAACCTTGATGTCAGCAGTTGACAGTGCTTGCTACTGTTTTAAGATCGAGGATATTCCTCCCGAGGAGGATTTAGCGAGTAAAGTTGAAGCTCTAGCTGCTAGTGAAAAGTTAGAGGTGCGTTCCCGAGGCAAAAACAAGGATAGAATCAAAGATTTAGCACCCGGTCTATACCGCATGGAATACCTAGACACCCAGGCGGGAGAAGCAGTAATATTGGCCTGGGTAGCCTCTGGCAGCAGCTTTAATGTCCGCTCGGATGAGTTAATGGAAGTTCTAAGTCCTTTGATTTATCCGGCGAGAGTTGTTGACTGTTATCGTCAGGGAAATTACATTAAGAAGGAACAAGAGTTTAAAATTCCGGTCGCGGAAACATTTACCCAGTAAGGAGCAATCAGGTGCAAAGGGAAATTGTAATCGAAAAACACCCCTGGGAAACCAGAACCGGTATCCTGGAAGATGGTGAACTAGTCGAGGTCTGGTGTGATGACCGCGAAGAAAAGGTTGGCAATATCTACAAGTGCCGAGTTGAAGATGTAGTGCCTGGCCTAGCTTGTGCTTTTGTCAATATTGGATTGGCACGTAATGCCTTTCTTTATGTGGCTGATATTAGCGTTCCTGAAGGGGTAAAAGAGCAAAATATTACCCACTTGGTTCGGCCTGGGCAGGAACTGTTGGTACAGGTACGCAAAGAGGCTTTCCAAGAAAAAGGCGCCCGGGTAACTACTAATCTTACTTTGCCGGGGCGTTTACTGGTTCTATTGCCATTTAAAGATGACATCTCAGTATCACGGAAAATAGAAGACAGCAGCTTACGGCAGAAGCTAAAAACGGAAATTGGCAACCTCAAACCTGAGGGGGTA
>JBLNAS010000189.1:0-6817 GCA_050259475.1 Methylocystaceae bacterium | reverse complement strand
TGAATATGCTTAACCCCGATGGCCTTAATGAGCCCGATTAAATCCAGTTGGTTAGTTTCCTCTTTACGGATGGTGCGACCGGTACCAGGATGTTCCTGATGACCAGTCATCGCCGTGGTACTGTTATCAAGGATCATAACCGTACCCCTGCTCTTGTTATATACCATATCAATCAAGCCGGTAATTCCAGAATGAACAAAGGTGGAATCACCTATTACTGCAACCACTTTACGAGCATATTCTGCTCCCCGGGCTTTCTCCATACCCATGGCGGTTCCGATGGAGGCCCCCATGCAGATACAAGAATCCATCCCCCCCAGTGGCTTCATCGCTCCCAGGGTGTAGCACCCAATGTCCCCCGCTACCACCAGACGCTTTTTCTTCAAGGTATGAAATACTCCCCGATGCGGACAGCCGGGACAAAGTAGCGGTGGCCTCGGGGTAACCGGATTATCCAGCGGGTAAGGGGTTTCCACCTCTTCACCCAGGAGTACCTTGGCTACCAGTTCCGGGGTGAATTCCCCGGTGATGGGGAAAATATCTTTACCCTGCACCGTGAGACCCAGGGCTTTAATATGCTGTTCAATAACGGGTTCCAGTTCTTCTACTACCACCAGGCGCTCTACCCCAGCAGCAAACTCTTTGATCAAATCCGTTGGTAGTGGGTTAGTTAGACCCAGTTTAAGAACTGACACCTCAGGCATGACTTCTCTTACATATTGATAAGCTACGCCGGAGGTAACGATACCAATACTACGGTTGCCCCATTCAATGCGATTTAAGGGCGTGGTTTCTGCTAGCTGCCGAAGAGCTGTCATTCTTTTTTCTACTTCCACATGGCGAGCCCGAGCAAATCCAGGTAACATCACAAACTTAGCCGGATCCTTTTTGTATTCTTTTAATACCGCGGTCGTCGGTTCGCTCATCTCAACTAAGCCTTGAGCATGCGCTAGACGAGTGGTGATACGCATCATAACCGGGGTATCATATTCTTCAGACATATCGTAAGCCATACGCATATAATCGTATGCTTCCTGGCTATCACTCGGTTCAATCACGGGCAGTTTGGCAAAAATACCATAGCCACGGTTATCCTGTTCATTCTGTGATGAATGCATGCCGGGATCATCGGCACTGATAATCACTAATCCACCATTAACCCCGGTATAGGCAAAGGTAAAAAGCGGATCAGCGGCTACATTAACCCCTACATGTTTCATTGCTACCAAGGTGCGCGCTCCAGCAATCGAAGCTCCACATCCTACCTCCATAGCCACCTTTTCATTAGGCGACCACTCAGCATAAACCTCGGGATGACGGGAATAATTCTCCATGATTTCAGTGCTGGGGGTTCCAGGATAAGCTGACCCGACACGAACTCCGGCATCAAAAGCACCAGCGGCAATAGCTTCATTCCCTAACATCAGCTTGCTTCCCAATGTCTTCACCTCATTTTCTAAGATCAATAACTCGTTTTGCCTTACCGGTGCTGCGCTCAATACTACCAGCTTCCAGTATCTTAGTCTTTAAATGTATGTTGAGTACCTTGAATAACTGTTGGCGCAGTTTTTCCTCGATTTCCTCTAAGCGTCCATAATCATCTACAAAGATATCAGGTGAGATTTCTACCTGTACTTCCACATTATCTAGATAACCCTTGCGAGTTACGATCAACTGATAATGAGGCGCTAAACCATCTATCTCCATGATTACCGCTTCAACCTGGGAGGGGAATAGATTAACACCACGGATAATCAACATGTCATCGGTACGTCCAGTAATCTTACTTAGTCGAGCAGTGGTGCGCCCACATTCACACCGTTCATAATTTATACTACTAATATCCTTGGTGCGGTATCTGATCATCGGCATGGTTTGCCGGTTGATCGTAGTGATTACTACCTCACCAAGTTGTCCCGGCGCTACTGGTTCAAAGGTCTGGGGATCAAGGATCTCCACAATAAAACTATCGGAGTTAATATGTTGACCGTTTTGTTGTTGGCATTCACCAGATAATCCTGGCCCACCAACCTCAGATAGGCCATAGTTATCGGTGGCAACCATACCCCATAACTCTTCAATCTGTTTGCGGTATTCCTCAGAACAGGCTTCACCGCCAAATAAGCCCCAACGTACTTGGAGATCCTTCTTCGGGTCAATACCCATAGCTAAGGCTTCCTCCGCCATATGCAAGGCATAAGTCGGGGTCGATATCAACGCGGTAGTACCAAAATCTTTCATCACCATTAACTGACGCTCCGTGTTACCACCTGATATCGGTATAACCGTAGTCCCAGCCTTCTCCAAACCGTAATGCAGACCAAAAGCACCAGTAAACAGCCCATAACCAAAGGCAATTTGAGCTACATCATTACGGGTCACTCCAGCCATGGTAACAATACGGGCTATATTCTCCGACCATATATCCAAATCATACTGATTATAGCCAACCACAATCGGTTTGCCAGTTGTTCCCGATGAAGCATGCAATCTAACCACTTCGGGTAAAGGCACGGCAAACAGGCCATAAGGATAGTTATCGCGCAGATCATTTTTTACGGTAAAGGGAAATTGCCGCAGATCATCCAGACTTTTAATATCGCCAGGCTGCATCCCCATAGCCGTCATCCGTTCTCGATAAAACGGCACGCGTTCATAAGCCCAAGCGAGCATCTGCTTAAATCGATCAAGCTGCAGCTTTGCCATCGCTTCGGGTGGCATACACTCAATTTGCGGATTCCATATCATGGTGTAACAACTCCTATCCGTTCTCCCCTGACCAAAAGT
This sequence comes from Methylocystaceae bacterium, assembly GCA_050259475.1. Taxonomy (GTDB): domain Bacteria; phylum Bacillota; class Syntrophomonadia; order Syntrophomonadales; family JBLNAA01; genus JBLNAA01. The sequence continues at coordinate 4,030 of JBLNAS010000189.1, read as the reverse complement.
AAATCCATACCATTATCGGTATGATCTTTGGCCATAATTCAAGTTATCAGTATAACGGCAGGGATAAGCGGCAGGGATACCCAGGCGGGTACATAAGGCGTGAACAATAAATTAAGTTGATAAACTCCATCCTACCCGTAAACTACAAAAAACAAGTAACGCCTACCTACCGTACTAACCGTCAGACCTCATCAGCCCTGCTCTCAGAAGCTGCTTAACTGGTTCAGGCAATACAAAAGCAGCCTGATGCAACTCTTTATTGTAATATTTTAAACCATGAGGCACCGGCCTGTCACTGGCTATTTTAACCGGATTTACGCTTTTACTACCACAGGTAAAAGACCAATATCCACTAACATAGGTGGGAACACAGGTCAGATACGGTTTAACTATCGGAAAGTTGGCTCGTAATTTTCCATACACCGATTTAAAGACCTCGCTATAATAGAGCGGGGATTCGCTTTGAGCAATCAGCATACCATTATCTTTAAGACAAATTGATGCATCTCGGTAAAATTCGGCACTGAACAAGGGGACCGCTGAACCTACCGGATCACAAGAATCAACCAATACCAGATCAAAATACCGTTGATAACCTTTAACGTATTGGCTGCCATCACCATAAGTCAATTTGGTGCGCTGATCAGTAAACCCACAAGCTATCGCCGGTAAAAATCGGCGACTATTGTCCACCACCCGTTCATCAATCTCCACGACATGAACCTCTTTTACTTGGGGGAAACGCAGCACTTCGCGCAGTACTCCGCCGTCACCACCACCTATGATAAGTATTCGCTCCGGAGCGGGATGGCTCATCATTGGAACCAAGGCCATAATTTCGTGGTAGGCAAACTCATCTTTTTCCGTGGTCTGAATGGCACCATCCAGCACTAAAGCAATACCCCATTGTTCGGTATCAAAGATCTGTAAATGTTGATAGGGAGTAGTCTCCTCATGTAACACCTGTTTGATCTTCCAGCTCACCTTATAAGCGGGGGTATTAACCTCGGTAAACCAATTATCCAAAACTGAGCCTCCTAACATCACTCGGGCTTTGAGATAATCTAAGAAGCAGCGGCCTCCAATAATTGTTCAATCATATTTTTAAGGAGTTCCACATCCTCTGGTTGGTGCAAGTCCGATGATAAAAGCGTTTGCACAATAAGTGCCCGGGATTCGGCATTCTCGTCACTAAAACCAGGTTTAATTAATGCCTGTCGCAATGCATTAAATAAAGCCAGCTGTTCTCCGGTTTCCGCCATCCGGTTTAAGGCTAACAATTGCGCAGCTTCGTACTCATTTAACTTGCCACGAGCTTTGAGCTTAAAAACGGCAGTAACCACATCGTCTAACATTTTGCGTTCAGCGAAAGAATACATATTAAAGAGCCACCCTCTCGGCATCGCGCAAGGTTTGACGTGCCTTATCAAACATAATGGGAATACGAACACCACCGACACCATCACGGTTCTTATCGATAAAGAGATAATAATTCGCTTCCCGATATTTCCTCAATTCTTCATTTTCTAAATACTCATCCTTGGGGATGGGTTCCAGTTTCAGCAAGAGATCACATTCGTTCTTCATCCGCCGCGCTCCCTGGAGAGTTCCGTCCTCATTAAGCTGTACTAAAACCATTACCGCAATATTTAAATTCTGAGCCAACATCTTTAGCGTTTTAACAATCTGCTCTAAAATCTGCCACTCCTGCAAATTGCCCCCTACTTTATCCATACGTCCCACATAATCGACCACCATCATCTTGATGTCGTGTTGAACTTTGAAACGTCGAGCTACCGAAATCGCGACTTCCTGAGTTAGATTAGGGCAGGGATAAGAGTAAAATCCACTTTCTCTCAGTAAAGAATATGCCTGTAAAGTACGTGACAGTTCGGATTCGGTCATATCTCCCCGCCTAATCTTCTCCTGCTCCACCTGAGAAAGGATAGATCCCCAGCGCAAAGCGATTTGCACCCGGCTCATTTCGGTATTGAGATAAAGCAGCGGTAAGTGTTGACGCACCGCGATTTCTCCCGCGGTATGTAAAGCAAAGGCGGTTTTACCATGGCCAGTCTGAGCTCCGATTATAATTAAATCCCCCGGCTTATAACCCAAGGTAATATTGTCCAGGTTTTCAAAACCAGTCGGTAAACCATCTAAAGGAATGACTCCGCGGAACCTCTCCTTTATATCCTTATAGCGCAGAAATCTTCTTTCGACTTCAGCATAGCCGAGGCTAGCTAACCCTTGGGGATCATCAATAATATCATCCATTTCCAAGGCCGTTAGGTTAGTTAATTCCTCCTCCGCTTTCATCAGAGTCTGTTCCACATCGAGGTCATCCTGGGCAGCGCGGTTCAAAGTCTGATAACTGAGACGTAAAAATCGTTCATATTTACGGAGGCGTGACTTATCCCGAATACGTTTTAGCCAATAACTAATGTTTTCCTCAACAATATACTGTTCCACTATGTACCGTAGTTCTTCTAATTGCTGTGGGGTAGAGAACAAATCAACGACTTGTGCTTCCTTTAGCAGTTCGACATAAGTGGGTTGAATATCACGCTCAAAAAGATTAGCTACCAAATCATATATTATTTGATGTTGCTGATAGTAAAAGTCTTCCCTGGTTAAAGCCTGATACGCTTCCACACAGGCTTCCGTCGAATGAACCATAGCGGATAATACCCGGCGTTCACTCTCCAGGTCAAACAGGCACTCCTCTTCTACCATGCGGATAACTTCCATCATTCCCACTCCTGTTTAGATGCCGGATTTCAGCTTTTCCAAAACCGCAGGCGCCACATAAATCTGATTATCAACCGGGTTGCTGGCCCGAGATCTGGGACCACGGTCGTCAACTGGTTTCTTTTCTTTACTCCGTTTAAAGGCTAGTAATTCATTATCAGCCTCTTCTCGGGTACGTATATTCTTCGCTCGCCAATTGGCTAAGACGGTATCGACATATTCTAATCCCCCATTACGGGTTCGTTGGCTCATAATCTCTCCGGCCTTAATGATCATCTCCGAGGAAAACTGCCAGTCATAACGCCATTTATAGTACATGCGACGACGAGCCTCCGCTCCCATATCGATACCGACCACGGTGGCAAACTCATTAATTTCCGGATCAAATTGATACAGCCGTTTATGGGCTGGTTCATTATCAACCAGTCGCTTGAAATAGGCTTCCATTCCCTCCAGGTTCGAGATACCGGTTTCCTTTATGCCACGGGCAATAGCAGTAATCTCACGGGGATTATTGATTTCCCGTTCAATACACAGCTCCAACATAGCGAGCAGAAATTCCTTTTCAAAACCCATCTCCTCTACCCATTTACGCAATTCCCGTGCCATGCGTCCAGATAAAAGATTACCAGTTTTTTTGGCCACAAAATCTGCTATCTGACGATATTCATCACCGGCCAGGGCGACCATAGTTCGATCCTGATCCGCCATCTGCTCTTCCAAATTCTTTAGTTTTTGTTCATACTCTTGTATCCGATTTTCTAGTTCTTGTGTGTTTTTATCCACCTTGGCTGCGGTTTCAGCTAACACCGGGTTATCACGGTAAAGCAACTCCCCCAACCGACTAAAGAGCGGTGTCAAGTTAAAGGAACGCAATTGCCAATCCTTATCGTCATTGGGTTCCACCGTTACTATACCAAGATTTTCCCAACGAGCCAGACGCCGAATTAATTTACTTTTACTTAAACCCGGATAACCTTCAGATACCTGGCCCAGGTTAAGCTGATTTGCCAGCAAATTATGGTCATAGCGACGGGAAAGTGCCAGAAAAACCGCACCCATGATGCCCAAATCCTCTACATCTAAGCCCAACTCACTGGCATAAGAATAAATTACCGCCGGTACCTGTGCAAAGCCCCAGCGGAAAGCCTCAAATATTAAGTCACCCTCTACCATCCGTCTCCCCCACAGTCGTCCGAACATAAAAATATGTAGTATAACTTCCGTACTACTAGGTTAAAAAATTATATCATAGCCCCTTTGGCACAACAACTCGAACCAG
>JBLNAS010000188.1:0-7932 GCA_050259475.1 Methylocystaceae bacterium | reverse complement strand
AAATTGCCATTGAATTGCTCAAAACCCTATATCAAATCAATATTGTCTTAGCCGCCTTTAACCTGATACCCATACCACCATTAGACGGTTCCCGGGTTTTAGCCTGGCTGTTACCTGATAGCATGGCGGAGTTTATGAATACTTTGGAGCGTTATGGCTTTTTGATTTTGTTGCTGTTACTCATGACCTCAGCCCTAAGCTTTGTACTAAGTCCGATTATTATGGCTCTGCAGACCTTGTTGTGGAACCTAATCATGTAAGGAGGGTAAAGATGAAAGGAACTGTATTTAGCGGTATGCGGCCAACTGGCCGACTTCATATTGGGCATTTAAGTGTGCTCAAAAACTGGGTTGCCCTGCAGCAATCCTATCAGTGTTACTTCGGGGTAGTGGATTGGCATGCTTTAACTACCAGTTTTGATGAGAGTGAAATTATTCGTAATAATGTTGATGAGATGGTACTAGACTGGCTAGCGGTCGGGCTTGATCCTGAAATCAGTCCTCTATTTGTACAGTCGATGGTTAAGGAACATGCGGAATTACATCTATTGCTTTCGATGATCACTCCCATATCATGGCTGGAGAGATGTCCCACTTATAAGGATCAGTTAGTGCAGCTAGGTGAAAGCGGTAAGGATATATCGATGTACGGATTTCTAGGTTATCCGGTCTTAATGGCATCAGATATCCTGGTTTATCGTGCAGATACAATTCCAGTAGGCAAAGATCAGCTACCACATTTAGAATTAACCCGTGAAATTGCTCGTCGTTTTAATTATTTATACCAAACCGAACTACTCCCGGAACCAGTAGCCTATTTGCCCAAACTGCCGGTTCTACCTGGAGTAGATGGTCGAAAAATGAGTAAAAGTTATCACAATGATATCAGCCTGACGGCGACAGCAGAAGAGATAATGAGCAAGGTAAGAATGATGGTTACCGATCCGAAAAGAATCCATAAGACTGACCCCGGTAACCCGGAAGTTTGTACGGTATATGCTTATCATTCAGTTTTCAATGAAGCCGAGCAGGATATGATTGAAGCTGATTGTCGGGCTGGCAGTATAGGCTGTGTAGCCTGTAAAAAGCGGTTAGCAGCTAAGTTAGATGAAGAATTGGCACCAATCAGAGAACGGAGAGAGTATCTGGGACAAAGGCCCGAGCTGGTAACTGGGATCGTAGAAGATGGTGCCCACCGGGCACGCCAGGCAGCCCAGGAAACCATGGAATTAGTTCGTGCAGCTATGAAGTTGTAGTTATGTATACGGTACAGATTGAGGTTTTTGAAGGTCCGATGGAGTTGCTGCTGCATCTGGTGGAAAAAAACCAGCTTGATATCTATGCCGTTTCCATTGCGGTCATCACCGATCAGTTCCTGGCCTATGTCGAACATTCCTCCAGTATTGATTTGGAAAATATCGGTGAATTTATGGTGATGGCCTCACTGTTAATGAGAATAAAAATTCGTCAATTGTTACCACTTAGCTCCCCTTTCACAGATGATGAAGATAACTTGGTGGATGAGGAACAAGCACTGGTAGAGCGACTTATTGAATATCGTATGTTTAAAGAAGTTGCTTCCTATCTGGAAGAACGGGTGGAAGGTCGAATAAGTAGAGTTTATTACCGACCGGTTGCTGATGATAATGATATTAACCCCAGTGTTGAATGGTCAGTCAATCTTGATCAATTGATTAGAGCATTTCTTAGTTTAGAGCAAGCGGTTGATGAACCGCAACCAGTTTGGGATTTGGTTCCTCAACATGATGTGGATGTAGATAAAATGATGACTTGGCTGCTAAATAGGCTTACTCCGGAATGCACATTCCAAGCCTTATGGGAGCAATTTCCGGCTCGCCGGGAGCGTGTTGCTATGTTCTTAGCATTATTAGAACTGATCCATTTAGCCCGAATTGAAGCCCGCCAAGATCAACACCGTGGGGTAATAATCCTTAACCAGAAAGCAGGGGATAGTATTGCTGAATGACGATATAAAAGCTGCGATTGAGGCTATACTATTTGCCCGGGGGTTGCCAGTTTTGGTTGAAGATCTAGTGCGGGTACTTCAACTTGATGAGGAACGCCTGGGGGAGATTTTGACCACCATGGAAGCTGAGTACAGTGAGTCTAGATATGGTATTCGTTTGTTAATAACTAATGAAGGCGTAACCCTTTGCAGTAAGAAGGAGTATTCCGATCTAATAGCTGCTTTGGATCAACAACCGGTACGGCGGCTATCGAGAGCAGCCTTGGAAACCCTAGCCATTATCGCCTATCGGCAACCGGTTACTCGAGGGCAAGTTGAGATGCTCCGGGGGGTCAAGGTTGAACGGGCAATATACTCGCTGTTAGAACGGGGATTAATTCGGGAAATTGGTCGAGGGGATACTGTAGGTAAACCACTGATTTATGGGACTAGTGAAGAATTTCTGCGTTTGTTTGGCTTGACTTCATTAGATGAGCTGCCACCATTGGCGGTAAAGGAGATTATAGATGGAGCGGGAGAAGTCGCTGGAGGAACAGATTAAGGAAAAAGCCGGGCAGGTTAGAGGCGTTGCTCGCTATATGAGTAGCATTGAAGAATTGGTTGAAGAACAAATAAAGAAAGCCCGTGAAAAGGGAGCTTTTGATAACCTGGAGAATAAGGGTAAGCCAATCTATTTGCCGGACAACCCTTTTGAGCCTCCAGAGCTGCGTATGGGCTTTAAAATGCTAAAAGATGCTGGATTTGCACCTTATTGGGTGGAAGTAGGCAAAGATATTGATGCCGCCAAGGCAACTTTGCTGGAGCAGCAGGCACGCTTTAAAAAGCTATGTGATATCGCTAGGGAGCGCCCAAACTTTAATCGAGATCACCGTTTCCTTAATCGTAAAGAGAACTTTTTTGCTGAGCAACGAGAATTGCTGAGTAAAATTAACCGCCTAGTTGATGATTTCAACCTACAGTGTCCTACCTTTCACGTTACACGTGGCAAAATCAATGTCGATGAAGAAATGATGAAAATTGTAATAGAAATCGAAAGCTACATTGAAAGCCAGCAACGGTAATAAACGGCTAAAATTACACTAATAAGCTTTCCCTAAGTTGCATCCTTATGGTGCTAATATAAGAAAAATATGGGAAAGATAAAAATAATAAATGAAAACGGATGTAAGCGCACAATGATTTTTATTATGCTTGGGCTTTTGCTCCTGTTAATTGTAGTTGTGTTTTTACCGCTGACGACAGTGGTTAATTTTACATGGGATCAAGAGCAACGGGGGCTAAAGGTTGAATTTACTCCTGGGATTAGGATGCTTAAGCTGCAAAAGCAGTGGAATCTTCAAGAATTAGAGTCGGATGAGGTTAGTGTCATTGAGGAGACCGAGACGGCTTCGGGAAAAACGATAAAGAAAAAGGAATCACATCTTAAAACCAGGAATTTTCATCCTCGGCAGTTTCTCTGGGCTTGGTATTGGTGGAATAGCAAGCTAGCAAAACGGGGATTTAAACGTATTCGGATGCACGAGATAGTCTGGGAAACCAGCTTTTCTACGGGTGATGTGGCTCTGACCGGAGTAACTACTGGCGTAATATGGGCAGTTAAAGGCTGGGTGCTGGGAATTGCCAGCAACCGCTTTGCTTTGGAAAAGGTTCAGCTTGATGTATGGCCACGATGGGACGATAGGAGTCTGAGGACACGTTTTGATTGCATAGTAAAGACCCGCTTGGTTCATATTATAGGCATCGGCATCTCGGCAGCATGGTATTTTACTCGATATCATCTGTGGGCCAGATAAACAACTTCGGATAAGGAGGATGTCTATAATGGATCAGGATCAGAAGCATCCGATTGAAAGTTTAATGAAAACCGCTATGGAAAGCATCAAAGACATGATTGATGTCAATACGGTTGTCGGTGATGCTGTAGAAGCCAATGACGGCACAGTTATTATTCCAGTATCTCAGGTAGCTGCTGGCTTTGGTGCCGGGGGTGGAGAATATAGTATGGCACCTACGACCTCAACCTCGGGTCCACTACCCTTCGGTGGAGGAAGTGGGGCGGGGGTATCGGTTAAACCAGTAGGTTTTCTGGTGGTAAGACCGAATGACGTGCGGTTATTGTCGGTAGGCGGCAACCAACTCGCCGAGCGAATTGTTGATGCAGCACCTTTGCTAATGGAGCGGATTAAAGACACAATTAATGGCATAAACCCAAAGGGATGCCATGTTGACACCGGAACTACCAAAATAGTATAAATTCCTGACGCTTAACAATGGTCTAGACCGGGGTTCCTTTTCATACGGTTGTTAGCAAATGCGCAAGCAACCGTAAGGAGGGAACCCTTTGTTAAATTATATCTGGTTTTTTCTCCTTGGCTTTGGCATATTGGTAGCTGCAATCAATGGTAATATGCAGGCGGTTACCGATGCTGCTTTAAATGGGGCCAAGAGTGCGGTCGATCTATGTATTTCGTTAGTTGGTATCATGTGTTTGTGGCTTGGCATTATGCGGATTGGAGAAAAGTCTGGTCTGATTATGGCTTTGGCAAGGCTGCTCAAGCCTTTGGTTTCACGGTTATTTCCCAGCTTGCCGGCAGATAATCCAGCACTGGGAGCGATTATTATCAATCTTATTTGTAACATTCTTGGTTTAGGCAATGCGGCCACCCCTTTTGGGATGAAGGCGATGCAGGAGATGCAGGAGTTAAATCCTGATAAACGAGAAGCCACCGAAGCTATGTGTACCTTTCTGGCTTTAAATACTTCTTGTTTAACCTTGGTGCCAGCTACCATAATTGGGATCAGGGTCGGCTTGGGGTCAAGCAACCCCACCGAAATTGTCGGGCCAACTATTTTTGCTACTGCTGTTGCCATGACGGTAGCGATTATTGGTGATTACCTCTTCCGGCAACAAAACCGGAGGGCAGGTAAATGAGATTATTTATTGAGTTGGTATCAAATTGGACTATTCCATTAATGCTATTCGTTATTCCACTATATGCCATTATCAAGCGGGTTCCGGTTTATGAGACTTTTGTCGAGGGTGCCGAAGAAGGCTTGACCACCGCATTTAAAATCATACCGTTTTTAGTGGGAATGTTGGTGGCCATTTCAGTGTTCCGAGCCTCCGGGGCTATGGATATTATTTGCTCATTATTAGCACCAATTCTTACTCCTTTGGGTGTGCCGGTGGAAATAATGCCATTGGCCTTGATGCGACCCCTTTCTGGATCTGGGGTTATGGCCATGGGAAGTGAATTGATGAAGGCCCAGGGGGCAGATTCATTTTTAGGTCGACTAGCCTCAACGCTGCAGGGATCAACCGATACAACCTTTTTTATTCTTACCGTTTACTTTGGTAGTGTGGGAATAAAGAGGTACCGTTATTCCATATTAATCGGATTGGCAGCAGATATTTCTGGCCTTTTGGCTTCAATTTATATCTGTAACCGAATTTTTAACTAAAATGATCGGCTTTTAGCCTTGCACCAGAAGCCAGGGGACGAATATATTGTAAATAGGACAGGTAACTTTAGGACAGGTTTAAAGGACGCAATGGAATAGACAGGGGGCGGTAAGTATCCGCATTGCAAGATATCTAGCCGGAGCAGGGGTGGCTTCTCGTCGTCACAGCGAGTTGTTAATCCAACAAGGTCGAGTAAAGATTAATGGCCAATTGGTAGTGGAACCTGGTCAACAGGTAGATGAAACGTCGGACCTAATAGAGCTTGATGGCCAGGTAGTCAAATTGGAGCAGCACCATTATCTTTTGTTATATAAGCCAATAGGGTACATATCTGCTGTTACTGATGATCGAGGTCGCCCAACGGTTATTGATTTGGTCAAAGACTATCCAATTAGATTGTATCCGGTAGGACGATTAGACTTTGACAGTAAAGGAATACTGCTTTTAAGTAATGATGGTGATTTCACCAATTTAATGACCCACCCGAGTTACCACATCAATAAGGAATACCTGGTACGGGTAGAGGGCAGGGTTGACCAAGGTAGTCTGGAAAAACTGCGTTGTGGAGTAGACATTGGGGAGCATATGACTTCACCGGCTCAGGTTCAGGTTAAGCAAAATCGGGGTAATGAAACCTGGTTAACGGTTACTATTCATGAAGGTCGTAATCGCCAAGTACGAAAAATGTTAGAAGCCGTGGGTTATCCGGTCAAGGAATTGACTCGAACTGGCTATGCTTTCTTAAACCTGGATGGTTTAAGGCCAGGCCAATATCGATCTTTAAGACCAGAAGAAGTCAATGCTTTAAGACAAGCAGCAGGACTAAAGCATTAGGTCTATTAACCGGGTAACGGGAAAGGCAAATTATTGCGATAATATAGGAAAAAGGGGTAAAATTGTACGGCTAGGAAAAGGTAAAACCATATCAGTGTAGAACATAATATTGATGGCTTATCCTACTGATGATGGTTTGATTACAATTGAAACCCTGTATTAGGAGGTACCTTATGGAACTCAATCATCAGAGTAAAATGCCAGTTACCGGCGGTCAGCTAAAATTAAAGGTTCGCTTTGATTATCGTGGTACCGCGAAGCGAGGTAGGGTACTAAAATCAGGGGTAAATGAGTTGCAAGCAGCCGAGGCCATTCGAGAGCAGAAGGCTAATTATTTACGCAATGTCCCGATTCAGGGCATACATATTGAAGATATTGACATGAGCTTTGAGGTATACAACGTATTTGATGATATAGCTGATGAAAAAGCTGGGTTTGCCCCTCTAACTATTATGGTAACTGCTGAAAGTATTGAAGATGCGATTCGTTTTGTAATGAAGGAAGAATTCCGCAAAGTAGAAGTAATTGAACCAGCAGAATTACACCTCACTCGTTTGGATATAGAGCGTCTTTTGTTTTCAGTTAACGATGAGATTAAAACCTACCGCAATTATTTACAACGCAAGATAGACAATTATTAATAACTATTGTAGACCGGGGAGGACACATAATGGGCATCTTGACTGTGGAACAAGTGGTATCTCAAGTTAAAGATCTTCCGACTTTGCCTGAGGTAGCCATTGAAGTCATAAAACTGACCGACGACCCCAATGCGACTGCCCAGGACATTAATCGGGTGGTGGGTAAGGATCAGGGACTTACGGCCAAGGTCCTCAAATTAGCCAATTCTGCCTATTACGGATTTCCCCGCCGTATTGCTACAGTTACCGAAGCTACGGTATTACTTGGTTTTCAAACGGTTCGTAGTATAGTGATGGCAGCGTCGGTTAGCGATATGTTAAGCCGTGAGGTGCAAGGTTATTCATTAGCTTCGGGTGAGTTGTGGCGGCATTCACAGGCAACTGCCATGGGAGCTCGGTTACTAGCCCGCCAATGTAAATATCCGGCGTCTGATGTGGCCTATACCGCAGGGCTACTTCATGATATTGGTAAGGTTATCCTCAACCATTACTTGGAAGAGGCTTACCAACCGGTTGTGGAAACGGTAACCCGTGAGGGGGTTATGTTTATGGAGGCGGAGACAGCTATATTAGGGTTTAATCACGCCGAAATTGGAGCCCGAGTAGGTGAAAAATGGAATTTGCCGCTTCCCTTGGTGGAGGCGATTGCTAACCATCATTCACCACAGCTAGCTACCATTGATCCGCGTTTAACCGCCATCATTCACTTAGCTGACTGCTTGACCATGATCATGGGTGTAGGCCTGGGGGTAGATGGATTGTTTTATGGGATGCAAGAGGATGCTCTGCAAAAACTAGGTTTGACAACGGAAAATCTAGAGGATTTAGTATCACGTTTAACTGATATGATGGTTGATGCCAGTGCGTTTTTGGGTTGATGGCATAATTGTTGGATACTATTTATAAAAGCGAAGCCGGGAAGAGTCCCGGCTATTTCTTTAAGCTGATTGCATCGCGTTAGGCGGCTAAGGGCATTATTAGCTACCTCTTGGTTTCAAACTTTGTTTG
>JBLNAS010000187.1:0-3576 GCA_050259475.1 Methylocystaceae bacterium | reverse complement strand
CTGGGTTTCGCGGTTAATTCTCAGTTTCGCCTCTGCGATAGCGAGGAGGAGATCCTGGAATACTGCCTTTATTGGGAGAAACATCGCCATGAGCTGGCCTTTGAAATTGACGGGGTGGTGGTTAAAGTAAACTCTTTAGCCCAAAGAGAGGTGCTGGGCACCACTTCCCGTACTCCCCGTTGGGCGATTGCTTATAAATTTCCTCCGGAGGAAAAAGAGACACGGTTGCTAGATGTAGAAATCAATGTTGGCCGCACCGGTATCATTGCTCCGACGGCTATTTTAGAACCAGTTGGGTTAGCTGGGACTACGGTTTCCCGGGCCAGTTTACATAACTTTGATTTGGTCGAGCAACGGGATATTCGTATCGGTGACACGGTAGTGGTGCATAAAGCGGGAGATATCATCCCTGAAGTGTTACGGCCACTACCGGAAAAACGGACAGGTAATGAACGCCTGATACTGCCGCCCGAGCATTGCCCAACCTGTGGTGAAAAGGCTCTGCGCTACCCGGGAGAGGTTGCTTACCGCTGTATTAATAGCAATTGCCCCGCCCGCCTCAAGGAGAGCTTGATCTTCTTTGCCTCCCGTGAAGCTATGGATATTGAAGGGATGGGGACGGCAGTTGCTGAAGTACTGGTTGACCAGGGTCTAGTTGATGATTTGGCCGATATCTACACTTTAACCGTTCAGCAGTTACAAACCTTACCTCGTTGGGGTGAGAAATCGGCAGCTAACTTGGTGGCCGCCATCGAGGGTAGCAAAGGGCAGCCGCTCTCGCGCTTACTTAATGCTTTGGGCATCCGTTTTGTGGGTAGTAAAACCGCTCGCAATCTGGCTGAGGCCTACCCTGATCTCGATTTGTACCAGGCTTTAACCGAGACCGAGTTGGCGCAAGTGCCCGAGGTGGGGGATAAGATTGCCTCTAGTCTGGTCGAATGGTTCGCCGAGCCGTCTAATCAGCACCTACTGGCTGAACTCAAGGCAGCCGGACTAAATACCCATGAGCAAATAGCCGAAGTTGCTGAAGGTGTCTTCACGGGCAAGACGGTAGTGCTCACTGGCACCCTGGAGAGTATGACTCGTGATGAAGCCAGCCGGCTGATCGAAGGCCAGGGGGGAAAGGTTGCGGGTAGTGTCAGCAAAAAGACTGATTATGTCATCGCCGGTGAAGCCGCTGGATCGAAACTGGATAAGGCCCGCCAGCTAGGCATAACCATCCTTACGGAAACTGAATTCCGCCAACAATTGAACGATTAGGGTCAGGCGCTAACCGTTCACTTACGGGTGATAACTCTTTTTGCCACTAAGCATATACTGAAAATACCATTGACAATAGTATCAGCAAGGCGTTAACATTCATTTAAACCGTTGAAGGGGAAGTAAAACCACCACCAACCTAAAGCGAGCCGGGGAGGGTGTAAGCCAGGCAGGAGATGGAGTGGATAAATGGACCTCTGAGGGTGGAGCGAACCGGCTAGAAATGGCTGCAGTAGCGACCGACGCAACGCCAGCGTTAGCGGGCGAGGGGTGTGATGGCACCCTGCATGAGGGGATGCACGAGGTGCATCAATTAAGGTGGTACCGCAGGCTAAGCACCTGTCCTTAAAGTTAGGGATAGGTGTTTTTTTGTCGCTGGTGAGCTGACGCTCACTATGCGCGATACTAGCCGAGACATCGTCGCCGTCGTTTGCCCCTTTCCCTCTGCCATCGAGATGAGAAGAGCGAAGAAATTAGAGGAGGAATGCACAGTGAAGAGACAGTTGAGAGTAATGGTGGCATTGAGTTTGGTGATGGTTATGGCCCTGACGGTAATGGGTTGCAGTAAGCAAAAACCAGCCGCTAATCAGGCGAAAGATCAAGTAACTATCGGTATTGTACAGATTGTAGAACACCCGTCCTTGAATACTATCCGTGAATCGCTGGTTAATGAGCTTGCCGCCGAGGGTTACAAGGATGGCGAAAACATTAAGATTGATTATCAGAATGCCCAGGGTGATCAGACCAATTTGAAAACTATCTGTCAGAAATTTGCTAATAATAAGTATGACCTAATTGTGGCGATTGCCACCCCCTCGGCTCAGGCCGCCATCGGAGAAACCAAGACTATCCCTGTGGTATTCTCCGCTTGCACTGATCCATTGGGTTCTGGTCTCGTGACCAGCCTGGAAAAGCCAGGTGCTAATGTAACTGGTACCTCAGATGCAGTTTCAGCCGAAAAGATTATGCAGTTAGCTGAGCGTATCACACCGGGCATTAAGACGGTGGGAGCCCTTTATAACACCAGTGAAACTAATTCAGTGTCGGTAATCAATGATCTCAAAACTTATGCGGCGGGCAAGGGAATTAAAGTTATCGATGCCACCGTGACTAATTCATCAGAAGTACAACAAGCGGTAAGTTCGCTGGCCGGTAAGGTCGACGCCGTTTTCTCCCCCATTGATAATACTGTAGCCTCGGCGATGCCAGTAGTAACCCAGGTAGCCAATAGAGCTAAATTGCCGGTGTATGTCGGGGCTGACTCCATGGTTAAGGATGGCGGGTTAGCTACTTTTGGCATCAATTACAGTATCTTAGGCCAGGAAACCGCTAAGATGGTGGTAGAGATCCTGAAAGGTGCCAAGCCGGGAGATATTGCGGTGAAAACTATGACTGATATGGACATTTATCTCAATCAAGCTACGGCTAAAGCCATCGGAATTACTATTCCCCAAGCTGTAGAAAAGGAAGCTCACCAGGTCTTTGGTAAATAGCCTGAGAAAGGAACTGGACTATGACCTTACTAGCCCTGCTGGGATCGATCGAATTAGGCATCATTTATGCCATTATGGCACTAGGGGTCTTCCTCTCCTTTCGCACCTTGAACATGCCGGATCTAACCGTAGACGGCAGCTTTGTGTTAGGGGCGGCAGTCTCGGCTATAATGACAGTATTCGGTCATCCCTGGCTGGGGTTAATATTGGCAGCCGGGGCAGGTTTTGTGGCGGGAAGCGTTACTGCTTTACTGCACACCCGGCTTAAGATCCAGCCCTTGTTAGCAGGTATCTTGGTCATGCTAGCTCTCTACTCGGTCAATTTGCGGGTTATGGGTGGGCGGGCCAATATTCCACTATTAAACCAGTCCACGATCTTTGAGTTGCTGACGGCTAATAGATATATCCAGCATGCTACTGATTGGATAAACCGGGTTTTCATGTGGACCATGACGGCTAATGATTTAGCTCGACTGGTTATCCCTTTGCTTTTACTAATTATATTTGTTGCTCTCTTGTTCCGGTTTCTACAAACCAGGTTCGGTTTCATATTACGAGCTACTGGCGACAATGATCAGATGGTAAGGGCGATTGGCGGTAATACCAATCTAACTATATTGATCGGCTTGGCCATCTCTAACAGTCTGGTAGCGATTTCGGGTGCGGTTATTGCCCAGTATCAATCATTCGCCGATATCAGCATGGGAGTAGGTATGGTAGTAATTGGCTTGGCTTCGGTTATCATCGGCGAAGTAATCTTTGGCATAAGTTCGCTTTTGCGGCGTTTACTAGCGGTAGTCTTAGGTGCCCTGCTCTACCGCTT
>JBLNAS010000186.1:0-3754 GCA_050259475.1 Methylocystaceae bacterium | reverse complement strand
GTGACCCCCGTGATGAACGTGCGGCTTTAGCGGAAGTTGCTGCTATAATTGCTGGAACTGCACTAGTTACCTACAACGGCAAATGTTTTGACTGGCCACTACTCAGTGACCGCTTTCGTTTCCATCGTCTATCAGTTCCGCAAATAGCTTGCCATTTGGACATGCTGCATCCTGCCCGCCGCCTTTATCGGCGCGATTTGAGCCGTTGTGGACTTAAAGAGGTAGAGCATTATGTTCTGGGGGTTGAGCGGCAGGGGGATATCGACGGTGCCTTGATACCAGCCGCCTATAATCGTTATCTGCGTGAAGGCTACACCACGGAGATGAGCACAATTGTACAGCATAATGCTCTTGATATCAGCAGCCTATTTAATCTGACTTTGTATTGCGGTGATATTTACCGCTCAGTTGAACATTGCCGTCGGGAAGGGGAATTGATGGCAGTAGTAAAAAGTTGTCTACTGGTGGGTGACCATGAGCAGGCAACAGCTTATTTGCAGGTGTTGATGGCCCGTGAGGGGTGTTACCAGGCCGAAGCTCTTCATTTAGCTGGAATGGGGTATAAACGCCAACAGAATTGGCTGCAA
The DNA here is from genome assembly GCA_050259475.1 of Methylocystaceae bacterium. GTDB lineage: Bacteria > Bacillota > Syntrophomonadia > Syntrophomonadales > JBLNAA01 > JBLNAA01. The sequence continues at coordinate 3,167 of JBLNAS010000186.1, read as the reverse complement.
GCCTTACAATGCTGGGAATTAGCGGTAGTGAAAACACAGTATCCTACTATACCTCTAATTGAAATGGCGAAGTATTATGAACATATAGAGCGAGATTATGTCCAAGCTCATGCTTTGGCTTATCAAGCCTTGCAAAATGCGCTTATCCTGAAGCGAACCACCGAGATCAAAAGCTATTCACACCGACTTCAGAGACTGCAAAGTAAACTAGAAGCGGTTTAAAGGAGGAAGATAAGTGGAGATCAGTGTTAACCAAGAAATGCAATTGACGGTATTTGAAAGCCAAGGATTCAGAGATCTGTTGGAGCGAGAGGAGGGAGTAGGTGGGCAGCAGGTGCTGCAGGAAATCTTGGATAAATCGGTACTGTCTAATGCGGAGCAAATGTGGCTTTTAAAGCACATGTTGCATTACTATGGAGGCAAAGATAGCACTTTATCGGCAGCCCCGCCTGAGAGATTAATGGAGAACATGGGTAATATCTTGCGCATAAGTTACCTTTTGATTGACCATCTCGACCCCGATTTGGATGAAAATATCCGGCTTTATATTAGCACCAAACTAAAACAGGCGACTTGGGGTCTAAGTCCTGACATCCGTCAGTACCTAAACAAAACTAAGTTTTAGATAGTAAATTTGCGTTATAAAGAATTTACAATTGGTTACAAGGGTGATACGCTTATCTGGGTTAGAATCGTTTTTTGTCATGAATAAAGTATTTGGGGAATTCTATGTAGGTTTGGGGTGGGTAATAATATGGTCGACAGCAATGATCGCATTAAACGCATCGTTAAGATGGAGGAAAAAATCTTAGCCTGTGAACGGTGCTCACCGCTCAAGGCTTGTTCAGTGAAGCCTTCACTGGGTAAAGGGGATTTAAACCCTCACATTATGGTCGTATTTCCTGCCGAAAATGAATTTACCACTGATCGGAGCAATCTGGCTCAATTTAAAGAGCAACTTAAAGAGCGTTTCGGCAGCGATGTTAAGGTTTACTATAGCTATATTGTCCGCTGTCAACCTAAGCTATGTCGCCTAAAAAAAGAGCGGGAATATCTGGTTAATGGTAAATATGTGTCGGCGAGCAGTTCTTGCATATTAAGCGGTGGTAGTTGTGAAGGTCAGTTTGTTCAGCCCAGTGATGAAGAATCACTCTGTTGTATTCACTATCTGGTTGAAGAAATAGATATTTTACAACCTCGAGTAATAATCACCATGGGAGAAAAGAGTAGCAATATTATCTTCAAGTCCTTTGGCATTTTTGCCCCGCTGGAGAAGAGTTGGGACGATACTGCTAATCGCCTGTATGAAGCTAAAGGTTACCGTTTCTTACCGTATGCTCGAGTTCCTAACCATGATCTGGCGGAACTTTTTACCACGATTAGCCAGTTTGAACTAGAACGATTTTTTGAATAAATCAGTTATCAGGAAATCTTAGAGTTAAAGAACTTTAAAGCTTAGATATTCCTAAATGACAATTAGTTTTTGATTTTAGGAATATGATAGAGCTATATACTTTTGGGGGGAAAAATTATGGAATTTAAAGACCTAGAATTCATTAAAGAAGGCCACATCGCCTATGTGTACATTAATCGTCCGCAGGCAATGAATACCTTCACCCTGGAATCTTGGGAAGAAATGTATCGGTTACAGGATATGCTGTTTGAGGATCAGGAGATTCGAGTAATCGTGCTCGCAGCTCGAGGCAAAATGTTCTCGGCGGGAATTGATGTATCAGTACTTCAAAGTGGAACGCCACAATATGCGATGCGCTTTATTCAGAAGCTGCAGGAATATTATAACCGTTGGGAGAGAATGCCCCAGCCTATTATCACCGCTATTCATGGCATGTGTATTGGCGGTGCGATTGAGAACGTTCTAGCTTGCGACATCCGGGTAGCAGCGCAGGGTGCCAGTTTCTGCTTGCCGGAAATTAATTTTGGTTTTTCTCCGGATATGGGTGCCACTCAGCGCGTAACCCGTGCGGTGGGAGCAGGTCAGGCTAAACGCCTAATCATGACCGGTGACTTTATCAGTGCTGATGAGGCTCTTCGAATCGGCCTGGTTGATTTTGTGGTACCGGATGATGAACTGATGCAATTCACCACGAAGTTGGCCAAGAAAATTGCTAACAAACCGCCTCTGGCCATCGGGGTGGCCAAGAAGGCGATCAATATAGCCAATGACACTTCCATGAGCGTAGGATTACAGTTTGAGCAGCTAGGCTCCTGTTTCCTCTTTGGTACTGAAGATTTCAAGGAAGGACCAGCTGCCTTCTTTGAAAAAAGAAAACCGGACTTCAAAGGCCGGTAGAGAATTAACACACTTCTATTTAACCCGATAGCACAAAAAAACAAAGCACCCGCTGACCTAATGGCCGCGGGTGTTTTGCTGTTTTGATGGTTAACAGTGTTTGTTCTGCTAAAGGGGTTTATTTCTAACCAGCACTAAGCTTGCGAGCGATTTCCGCTACATGTTTACCCTGGAACCGAGCCGCCTCCAGTTCTATCTGGCTGGGCATCCGCTCACCGCCAGCACCAGCAATGGTCGATGCACCATAGGGACTACCGCCTTTGACTTCCTCCACGCCGCTCTGCCCGGCAAAGCTGTAAGGCAAACCCACAATCACCATGCCATGGTGAAGCAGGGTGGTATGGAAACTGAGTATTGTCGACTCCTGGCCGCCGTGTTGGGTGCCGCTGCTGACAAAAACGCTGCCCACCTTACCAATCAAAGCTCCTTTAGCCCATAAGCCACCGGTTGCATCGAGAAAGGCCCGCATTTGAGCTGCCATATTGCCGAAACGAGTGGGAGTACCAAAAATTATAGCATCAGCTGTGGTCAGTTCATTGACGGTACAGATCGGAACATCGCTAAAAGCTTTTTGGGCCTCCTTGGCTCCGATAGCCGTTAGAATATCATCAGACAAAGTCTCCGGCACCCGCCGTAAAACTACCTCTGCCCCTGTTGCCCCACCTGCTCCTTCCGCTATTGCCTGCGCCATCCGGTAGACATGTCCATAGGTTGAGTAAAAAACTACTAATATCTTCATAGACCAACCTCCTATATTTAGCAGATGCTCACTTAGGCAATTGTTTGCTTAATTTGGCCAAGGTATGCGTAAGCATGGAGGGGGGAAGAAGCGACACATGAGTTGATATAATTGAAC
>JBLNAS010000185.1:0-14793 GCA_050259475.1 Methylocystaceae bacterium | reverse complement strand
TAATTCTGATACCGTTATTCACTGGCAATTGGCAGGTAAGTATTCGTCTAAGCAGTTTAGCTGGAGTTGGTGGATTAATTCTGGCTATGATATTATCCGGTTCTTTAAAGTCCGGTGATGGTATGCGCGCCATGTATGCCCAGGAAGATAAAATTGACCGGGAGTTACGGACAGCCCGGGTTAGCTGGTTAGCCATGTTTGCCCTACCTAACATCGTAGCAGCGATATTGCTATATCGTTTGACTTAATCAAGTTGTCATCTTAACAAATACGGAAAAAGGGAAGCCATCCCCCTAGGGTACGGCTTCCCTTTTATATAGTTATCATCAAGATTTAGGCAGTTGCTTGTTATCTAGGGCTTTCGCCAGCAACTGCAGGGGATGCTGGACTTTAGCGCCATAATGATTGATATTGATGCCGTGGTTCAGTTGCATCGTGCAGCTGGGGCAACAGGTGGCCACCACAGTAGCACCAGTTGCCATGATATTATCCATTTTGTGTTGCAGCACCTTCATAGAGAGATCATAATGGGTCATGCTAAAAGTGCCGGAGCCCCCGCAGCAACGATCGGGTTCCTGCATTTCCACCAGTTGCAAACCGGGAATCATTTTCAGTAATTCTCGTGGTTGCTGACGAATATCCTGAGCTTTGGCTAAATGACAAGGATCGTGATAGGTTACCCTAACGGGGGCTTGATTTTGTAGTAAAGCAGCCTCAAGGGGTGCTATTTCAGTTAAAAAACGGGTAATATCGATAGTGCGCCGGGCCATAGTTAGACCTTCCTCAAGGAATTCGGTGCCATCGAGCATAAAGTGCATATTCTTTTCGCCGAGAGCCGCCGAACAGGAAGCACAATCAGTTACCACATAGTCTACATCCAGGCTATTGAGTAAACGAGCATTATGCACGGCCAGTTTACGAGCCGTATCCAACTTGGCATTTGCAATATGAGGTAGCCCACAGCACTTTATAGCTTTGGGCAGATAAACGTCACAACCGGCGGCATTAAGGACTTTGACCGCAGCAATTGCTACTTCTGGGGTGAACATATCAGTCCCGCAACCCAAAAAGTAAGCCACTCGGAAGCGAACTTCGCCACAGGCGGGGCTAAAAGCGGGTAATTGATCACGAGCCTGACTGACCGGCAGACTATCCATAATCTTTTCTGCTTGGGACATATCAACTGGCAAGACTTTAGTCAATTTTAGCATCCGGGCTGCGCGTTGTAAGCCCAGTTTCTGAGCTAAAGCTGCTGCTTTGGAGCCGGTACGCAAAAGCCGGGGGCGTGTCCATATGGTATCAAAGAGAAGATTGCGCCCCAGCGAAGGATTTCTATCCGCAATATAGGAACGAGCGGCCGCATTTAATTCGTGAATATCGATGCCCGAGGGACAATTAATCGAGCAGGTCTCGCACATTAAACAATTAGTAAGCCGCTCCATGATTTCAGGAGTGGGTTCAACGGTGCCGTTCTTCAACATCTGAACCATAAAGACATGCCCACGGGGAGCGACTGATTCCTGCTTGATCTCTGCGAAAATAGGGCATACTGTACGGCAGCGTCCACAGCGCACGCATTTTATTAATTGTTCCTGCACCGGTGGCAGTTCTTTGAATTGCACTCTGGTTGCCTCCTTAATGTGTAAAGGGATGATACCTTTAAATTAGTTTGTCTGGATTCATGATACCCTTGGGGTCGAGGGTGGCCTTAATCGCTTGCATTACTGCATGGGCAGCACCATGTTCCAGGGCAGCATAAGGCCGACGCACCATACCCACGCCATGTTCACCGGTAGTGGTACCTCCCAGGGAAACGGCGAGTAGATGGATTTCATTAACTAATTGTTGCACCCGGGCAACCTCATCGGGTATATCCGGATTAATAACGGGTGCAGTATGGACATTGCCATCGCCGATGTGGCCGTAGTTTACAACCTGGATATCATATTTATCACCTAGGGCGCGTATAGCACGCAAGGTATCTGCTACTCGGTTTAAGGGCACCGCAATATCTTCGCCGGCAAATACACGGGTGCCATCAGCACGGACGCGAGCAGCGGCGGTAGCCGTTACACTGCGGCCTTCCCATAACTGTGCCATCCGCTTTTGGTCGGTAGCAAACTCAACTTCTCGGGCCCGGCGACCTGCAACCTCAACAATAATTTTACCCTCATAATCTACCGACGGGGGATTGCCATCTACCTCAAACAGCAGGATAGCTTCAGCGTCTACTGGTAAACCTAATTCGGGTTTGAACTGATCTACCGCGATAATGGCTGACTGATCAAGGATTTCTATACCAGAGGGCAAAATACCCTCTTGATAAACTTCTAATACACTTGCCGGGGCATCATTTAACGAATCATATACTGCCATTACGATGCCACGAGCTTTGGGCTTGGGAAAACACCGCAAGCGTATACGGGTGATAATGCCTAGCACACCTTCAGAGCCGACAAATAGCTTAGTCAAGTTGAGCCCAGAGACATTTTTTATCGCTCGGGAGTTAACTCCGCCGGTCACGATAACTTGTCCATCAGGGAGAACTACTTCCAAGCCCAAAACATATTGTTCGGTACAGCCATATTTAACCGCTCGTAAACCGCTAGCATTATTTGCGACCATTCCGCCTAAAGTGCACATTTTACTGCTGCCAGGATCAGGGGGAAAGAAGAGATTAAATCCAGCTAGGTGATCATTCAAATCGGAGTGGATAACTCCAGGACGAACAAGCGCCTGCATGTTAGCGGCATCAACCTCGATAATTTCATCCCAGGAGGAGAGATCAAGGATAATCCCGCCTTTGGCCGCAACTGCACCGCCAGTTTCACCGGTAGCGGCACCTCGGGGGGTAACCGGAATACTATGTTCTGACGCGAACTTCATAATAGCGGATACTTCTTCGGTTGAACGTGGCATGACCACCGCTTCGGGTAGTAATTTTTCCAAACGGGTTAAAAAGGAACTGTCGTAGGAATAGTACAGAAGATCGGTATCGTCAGTGATAATCTGTTCCCGGGGTAATAAACGTAGTAATTCCGTGGTTAAAGATTTTTTGTCCATAGCAACCTCCCTAAAAGAGTGGGTTTAATCTTTAGACTATAGATTATATAAAAAGGGCCAAAGTTTAAAGCCTTAAGTAAAAAATACCTATATATTATACCATTGATGAAAAGGGCGCGTTTGCCCTTAAACCTGGTATATGATTAAATTATCACAGGGGAAAGGGGGTATAAATTGATGACTGGTATAAGTCTTGGCTATGGTGAAGAACAGATAGCTTTGGCGGTTAGGAAGTCCAACCTGATCGGGGTTGTAGATATAGATGTCCCCGTAAATTTGCCTGACCCACAAAAAATGATTGCTGATGCCTTAAATAACCCTGTGGGTAGTCTTCCTCTGGGACAACTGGCCCAGGCGAAAGCTGCGAAGTCCGCTTTGGTAATAGTAAATGATATTACCCGCCCAACACCATATAATATGATCTTACCGCCTTTATTGCAGGAACTAAGAAATGCCGGTATCCCAGATGAAGCCGTAACTTTGTTAGTAGCTACTGGTATCCATCGCGCTCATACTGATGCGGAAAATCAAAAACTATATTCTCCCGAAGTGTGTAAACGTTATCGGGTAATCAGTCATAATTGTGATGATGATGTAGTAGCCATTGGTAACCTAAATGATGGTACTCCACTTGCTATCAATCGGCTGGTTAAAGAACATGATTTGCTAATCACTACTGGCCTAATTGGGTTACATTATTTTGCTGGTTACTCGGGGGGGAGAAAGTCAATCTTACCTGGTATTGCTTCCCGGGAACTTATAGCAACTAACCATGCCATGATGATTGATGATCGTTGTCGTCTCGATAATATTGAAGACAATCCAGTGCATAAGATTATGGTAGAAGCTGGTCGTTTAGCGGAAGTGGATTTTATTATCAATGTAGTTACCGATGCTCACGGACACCTAGCAGCTGTGGTAGCGGGTGATTTATTAGCAGCCTGGGAGCAGGGTGTAGCGATTAGCCGCCGTTTATCAACGGTAACGATAAGTGAACCCGCAGCGATTGTGGTAGCTAGTTGTGGAGGCTTCCCCAAAGACCTTAATCTCTACCAAGCCCAAAAAGCCTTAGACGGTGCCGCCCTGGCGGTTAAACCCGGGGGATGTATAATCCTGTTAGCTGAGTGCCGAGAAGGGTTGGGCGAAGAAACTTTTGAACGGTGGATAAATGAGGCGGCTTGCCCGCAGGATATTGAAGAACGGGTACATAAACATTTTGAATTAGGCGGGCATAAAGCCTTTGCTATTTCACGTTTGACGCAAAAAGCTAAGATAATTTTAGTTAGCAGTCTGCAACCAGAGCTAGTTACTAAATGCTTTTTACATCCGGCTGATGATTTGGAACAAGCACTGCAAATGGCTTGGGAATCTCAGGGTGCTGAGGCCCGAGTTTTGGTTATGCCTCACGCCGCCAACGTAGCCATACGAATAGGGTAGCCATCAAGGGAGGTAAGCCCGAATGCCGGATAAATGGATGCTAGAATTACAGACCAAAGTGGGTTGTGATCAGGTACTGTTTAATGAGCCGATGGCTAAACATACCACTTTTCGCGTTGGTGGTCCGGCCGAAGTTTTAGTTAAACCTGGTAGCCGCCAGCAGATAGCGACTGTTATTGAGGTTTGCCAAAAGGTGGATGTGCCTTGGATAGTAATCGGATCAGGTAGTAATTTGTTAGTCCGTTCGGGGGGGATCAAAGGGGTAGTTATCGACCTGGGAGCTAATTTTCGGGAGATAACCATTACCAATCAAACCATAGTTGCCACCGCTGGGATCCGTCTTACTAGCCTTAGTCGGCAAGCCGCCCAGCATGAATTAACCGGTCTGGAGTTTGCTGAAGGCATTCCAGGCTCATTAGGTGGAGCAGTGTTCATGAATGCCGGAGCTTATGATGGTGAAATTAGTCAGGTGGTTACCGCAGTTATTAGTTTGGATCCCCAAACCGGTGAAGAAGTATTGCGTTCTCGAGACGATTTGGGTTTTTCCTATCGTCATAGTTGCTTCCAGCAAAATGGAGAAATCATTCTTGAAGCTACCATGAGTTTAGCTGCCGGAAAACGAGACGAGATTACGGCTCAAATGCAGAAGCTAAGTAGTTGCCGTCGTGAAAAGCAGCCTTTAGATTTTCCCAGTGCTGGCAGCACCTTTAAACGTCCCCCAGGGTATTATGTAGGTCCACTGTTGGAGGAATTAGGCTTAAAGGGTTACGCGATCGGTGGTGCTCAGGTTAGCCAGAAACATGGTGGTTTTATTATTAATCGAGGGGGAGCATCCGCCGACGATGTATTAGCTTTAATTAACTATGTTCAAGAACAGGTTTTTAAAGCTAAGGGGATACGATTAGAAACTGAAGTTAGAATTGTCGGAGAACCGTAAATAATAGGGGACAAAAAAAGACCGCAGATAAAACTGCGGCTTTCTTAATAGGGGGGGTGAAATATAGTTTCGGGAAGTTTGTTGCGGTGCTCTATTCGTATATTAGCAACTATGCCGACAAAAAGCAACAATAAAAATAGAATATTTGCAATAAACTATTAATTTATAACAAAAAATATAAATTTCCGTAAAATAAAGCCAAGGAGCGTGACCATTGAAAGTGCCGGACATGGTTTTAGTGGCCTTAAATACCAGTTATAGCCACACCAACTTAGCCATTCGCTATTTAAAACAGGTTGCTGACGAGTTAGCTCTGGAAACGATATGTAAAGAATTTACGATTAATGAACAGATATCAAAAATAGCAGATGAATTAATTGCCCTTAACTCTAGAGTTCTAGGTTTATCTTGTTACATATGGAATTATGAATTTGCACTTAAGCTAACGGAAAGGCTTAAGTTAGCTTGCCCAGGTCTAATAATAATCTTTGGTGGGCCGCAAATGATTGATTGTAATGAGAAGTGGATGAATGAACATCCCGAAGTGGACCTGGTTATGGTGGGTGCCGGGGAAGAAACATTTCGTAAATGGTGCATTCAATATCAAAACGGTGAAAATAACTATAATGATATTCCTGGACTATGGCAACGCACCCCCGAAGGTTACATAATAAATAATTATGTAAACAATGAAGGAGCAGTGGTACTAGGTTCGGCTCATCAAGGTGGAGAAGATCTTAAAAATCGGCTGGTTTACTATGAAACTTCTCGTGGCTGTGCGTATCAGTGTAGTTATTGCCTATCATCATTGGATAAGCGCGTTCGTTATCGAGATTTAGCTCAGGTTAAAACCGATTTAGGAGAATTAGCTATTAGTGGAGTTCAAACGGTGAAGTTAGTTGACCGGACCTTTAACTTACTGGAAGCGCGAGCTCGAGAGATTATTGATTACTGGTGCTCGCTACCGGTAGAGTGTTGTCTGCATTGTGAAATTGTGGCTGACATCATAAGTGATACTTTTATCGAATATTTAAGCCAGGTTCCGGCCGGGCGGGTGCAGTTTGAAATCGGGTTGCAATCAACGAACATGCAAGCCCTAAAAGCTGTCAATCGTCGTATGGATTGGCCACGAGTTCAGCAAGTTATCGGAAGGTTATTAGCCGCCCATAACATTCATATCCATCTTGATCTGTTGGTTGGGTTACCTCATGAAGATTTAACATCGTTTAGTACCTCATTTAATTCGGTATACCAATTACATCCCCAGCATTTACAATTAGGTATGCTAAAGATACTGCCCGGGACAGTTATGAAGCAGCAGGCTGATAACCTGTCTTACCGTTATACAAGTTACCCACCGTATGAACTGGTAAGCAATCCGTGGCTGACAGCTTTGGAAGTTGTACATTTGCATCACTTAGCTGAAACCATTGACAAGCTGTATAACCAGATAGACTTACTGCTCCCCCATCAGTTTTTATTGGCCTTATACCCGTCAGCATTTGATTATTGGATGGAATTAGCTAATCTTGCCTGGCAGTCGGGGTTGCTATCGACACCCCATAAAAACGAAGCCTGGTTTTTCCTGCCAGTATTGCTAGCTCATAGGGATTGGGGTGAGTCAGTAGCTCGTGAGGTTGAGGAACGCATCCAGTTTTGTCGCTTAGTTCATGACCGGCATTATCATTTTAATCAACCATTTACTGATCGGGCGCTACCAGATCGTGATTATAAGTTTTACCGTGAAATGATTATAGAGAAGTGGTCGCAGCTTAAGGAACTTAATTTTAAAGATTTTAAGTGTCAGGTAGTAATTCACCGATTGCCATCACTTGTGGAGAATCCGAAAGCAGAAGGCTTAATGGCGTTTCTATATTCTACCAATAGTTTAAAATGTGTGGATTACTTTAGTTGGTAATAGCTTAGGGAGGGGTTTCTAAAATGACTAATCGAATCGTTCGTGTTATTGGCCACCGTAATCCCGATCTTGATTCAGTGGCGGCAGCTTCTGCCTATGCCGAATTAAAAAGCAAGATCAGCCCTGAAATCAGCTATTTGGCCGGTATGGCTGGTACGCCTAACCGAGAGACCGCTTTCGCCTTGGAGCGTTTTGAACTGCCCTTGCCAGAAGTGGTTACGGATATGCGGGCTCGGGTAGGAGATTTAATTGATTATGAGCCGCTACTGACGGTAAAAGCGGGCACTACCATGTCAGAATTAGTGCAATTAGTACGTCAAAAACGAGCGAAAACCTTACCGGTGGTTGATGATAAGCAGGTATTACTCGGCTTGATTACCATTGGTGACTTGGCCGCCCTTTATATGGATAGTTTAGGCAGTGACCATCTCAATCTAGAAGCGTCACCGATGATATTGGCCAATTTAATGCAGAAAAAGGCGCGTGAGATTATGGTCAGCAATAACTTAGCGATTTTTGATGACCATGAATTAGTCAATGATGCTCGTCATCAGATGGTTTCTACTCGTTATCGTAATTATCCGGTGGTTGATGATGATGGGCGCTTTATTGGCTTCATCGGGCGCCGCCATCTTCTAGATATGAAAAGAAAGCAGGTTATCCTGGTTGATCATAATGAGACTAAGCAGGCAGTTGATGGAGTAGAAGAGTGTGAAATTCTCGAAATTATTGATCATCATCGGGTTGGAGATATTCAGACCATCGCTCCGATATTTTTCCGCAATGAGCCAGTGGGAGCTACCAGTACCTTGATCACCGAAAGCTATTTTGTTAGTGGTCAGCAGCCGAACAAGTCCTATGCTGGAACATTATTATCAGGTATTTTATCTGATACCATGCTGTTCAAATCACCAACTACTACTGAACGTGACCATCGAGCAGCAGCACTCTTAGCTGCTATTACCGGTGTAGACATTGATGATTGGGGCCGTCAGCTCTTTATTCAAGCTGCTGGGTTTGAAGAACGTACTCCCTATGACATTATCAAACGCGATTTAAAGGAGTATGTGGCCGGACAAACCGTTTTAGCCGTGGCCCAAGTCGAAACGGTAGATCTGGAAGCACTTAAACCCCGGAAGCGAGAATTACTCAGTGAAATGGAGGAATTATGTTCTCGTCGTCAATATGGCGCCATGTTCCTCATGGTAACTGATATATTTAAAGAGGGAACGGAACTCCTAGTAGCGGGGCCAAAGAAATCTTTGGCTGAGAAAGCTTTCGGCAAGGATTTTGATCATGATGGCAGCCTATTTTTAAAAGGAGTTATGTCTCGTAAAAAACAGGTAATTCCCTTGCTCTACCGGGCAGCAGCCGAAGAGGGGCTGCTTTAGTTATTAATTGAGATTTAGTCAATGAAGGGAGAAAGATTAAGTGGGACAAGCTTTGGCGGTGGTTATCCTTTTAGTATTAGGAAGAGCGATTTACAACAAATATACTAAAATCAAACCAAATGCAACCCGCAAAAACAAAGGGGGAGAAATCATTGATATTAGTGAAGCCTGGATTTCAATGGACAATCTTCCCTACCGCCGCAAGGATGCTATTGTAAATATTGAAGAAATTGCCCTATTTGAACTTGTTAATAGCTTATTACCAGACAATTACCACCTGTTACCGAGAGTTCGGTTGGCGGATATTTTATCCTTGCCTGGAAGTACGGAAAATCGCCAAGCGTACCAAGCTCGCCTTAACGACCGTGCAGTGGACTTTATAATCTGCTCCACCGAGTTGCAACCCCGATTAATAATTTTTGTTGAAAATGATACCGAAGCGCGTAAAAAACAAATTCGAGACGGTTTTGTGCGCCGAGCAATAGAAACCTCGGGTATTCCTTACCTTAATATAAAAGTCAATCCACTGCCGGATAAGGATTTTTTGGCTAAGCAGCTAAATAAAGCGGGTGTATTGTAGAAAAAACGTTAGGTTGGTAACTGTTATTGTTGTTTAAGAAATAAATTTTGCCATAATGTTAAATACAGAATAAAACTGATACAAAAAAATAGTATACTCAGATTAATAAGAGTATTCGATTTCTTAGCAGTTGAGAATTTTTCACAAGAGGGGGAATTAGGGTGGGAGACAATAATTTATTAAAAACTACCATACAAATGAATCATCGGCGCGTGGTGTGGATTACCTTAGCGGTAATTGTTTTGCTTAGTTTGGCTTCGGCCGGAGTATTAGCTTCAGGCACCAATAGTAAGGGTTTTTCTTGGGGCGACCTTATGATTGCGGATGTTTTGAGCGTCATTTTCATAGCGACTATGGTAATCACTATTCGCCTGAAAGGTGATGCAGCAGTTAGTCGTTATGTGGCGGTATTTATGATGTTAGCCATGACTACAACAATGCGCTGTGTCAGTTCCGATGCCCCCGAAAACCATGCCCTATATTACATACCTTTATTAGTTTCATTGTTCTATTTTGATATGAAATTAGTAATTGCTGTTGGTTTGACAGCTTTGCTTGGTGATATGGTGCTAATAAAGATATATCCCCATTTACTACCAGCCGGTGCTCTTGGGCCAACTATGGGTATTAGGTATACGACGTTTTTAGTTACCGTTGCTAGTGCCGCGGTCGGAGCTAAGGCCACGGGACATTTGCTAAACCTGGCGGTTGATCGGGAAACCAAGGCACTTGGCTTGGCCGATGAACTGCGTCAGGTGGGTAGTCAGTTGTTTACTGGGGCTGGTGAAGTAGCCACCACCACGGAAAGGGTTCTAGCTACCTCCGATAATAACCAAAAGGCCTTTGAACAGATCGAAAATGCGGTGGCCAATATCAGTACCCAAACTAGTCGCCAGTCGGAAGATATGATCGGTAGTGCCGAAATTCTAGGACAGATCGCCTCTGCTATGCATCATGTTGGCGATACGGTAACCAATATGAGCGATCTATCTTCAACTTTTGTCAGCTTGGTAGGCCAAGGTCGGAAGGTAATGGATGACCAAGCTAGTCAAGTCAAAATTACCGGCAAAGCTAATCAAGATGTTGCTAGTGCGATTAATCTGCTTAATGGCCAGTCACAGGAGATCAGTGAAATTGTTGAGACTATCTCGGGTATCGCCCAACAGACCAGTCTATTAGCTTTAAATGCTGCCATTGAGGCCGCACGCGCTGGAGAAACTGGACGAGGTTTCTCGGTAGTAGCTGACGAGGTACGTAAACTGGCGGAAGAATCAGACGCTGCCGCTAAAAATATATCGCGTATTATTGGTGAAGTACAAAAGAGCACCGGGGCCACGGTAGCTAAAATGAATGAGTCTTCTCAGGCATTTAATGAACAAGAGAAGCTGTTATATGCTAGCACCGAATTGTTCGCTCGTATTGGTGAGGAATCGAAAGCTATTGATGGGGCAGTTCAAGATATTACGGCTATTGTTGAGGAAGTTATCGCCTCTTCGGAGGAAGCGACCTCCTCGGTACAGTCGGTGTCATCAACCTCCCAGCAGCTGGCAGCTACTACTCAGGAGGTGCAAGCCATCACCACCACTCAGATTACTCAATTAGCGCGGGTCACTGAAGAACTCCAAGGGTTGAAGATAGTAGCCGGCCAGCTAAAGAAAAAAGCCTTGACTCTAACTGAGAACTAACAATTCCATAAACATACGCTTCATCATAAGGTTCCTTTAGGTTATATTGGTCTAAAGGAACCTTATAATTTGCTTGGGTAATATTAGCGGTCCTTTTTTATTATGCATTAGCAATGACACTGTAAATGGGGCTTTTAAGGAGCAGTCTGTGGAATATATGCAAATCCTTACCGCGTTTGCTGGGGGCATCTTAACCTTTATATCGCCTTGCATATTGCCTTTAATTCCCCTATACCTGGGTTATCTCGGGGCTACCATGGATCAACCGGGTAGGAACACAATACGGATATTACCATTCATTCTCGGCTTTACTTGGGTGTTTGTACTGTTGGGACTTGCTGCCACTAGTTTGGGGCGTTTTCTATTAGCTCAGCAGGTAATTCTAAAACAGGTATCAGGAGGGGCATTAATAATTCTCGGTTTGATGATGACCAGCTTAATCTCATTGCCATTTTTTGAACGTGAGATTAAATTTAGTTTCTTACCAACAGGGAAGTCTTGGTTAGGAGCATTTTTATTCGGAACTGCCTTTGCTCTAGGGTGGACACCTTGTACCGGGCCAATTTTGGCTAGTATTCTTATTTTTGCCGGCTCAGCTGGAACTATGGGCTGGGGTGCTATCTTGTTGGTCGCTTTTTCTCTTGGTATCGGTCTGCCGCTTCTGATGGCGGCCTATTTTGCTGATCGCTTGCTGCCCAGTTTAATAAGTCGGGGACGGCTATTACGGAGATTACAAATTACTGGTGGTTTATTAATAGCATTTCTAGGGGTATTAACCCTGTTAGGGAAGTTATAAAAGGGGAGTGAAGTAGATGGCTAATTCCCGTTGTGAAACCTGTTCAATGCGACTGTATGCCGAAAAGAACCCACAGACTTTTAAGGCTAAGCTATGGCGCTGGCACACAAAAATATGTCCCGGTTGGAAGCAATATCAGCGATCATTAAATAACCCCGAACGACCCAACCCTAAATAAAGAATCACTATTATTGATTCCCCGGGTCAGAACCCCGGGGTTTCATCTGTAATAAGAAGGGCAATTTCAGCTTTTGTCTGGTAAGGTTGCTAGATCTAAGGTTAAATTGTAATAGTAATTGTTAAGTGGTAGCCGGAAAGGGGTCAATAACTTGAGCAGAAAAATGATTGTAGCTTTAGGTGAGGGTGAAAAAATAGAAATACCCTTACTGGTAAAGGAAAAGATGCTGCTAGATCACAAAAATCGAGCCGGCAAATATATGCATTTGGTCTTAGGTGATAATAGTGGAGAAATCAATGCTTATGTCTGGGATAATACGGAGGAAATGGCCAAACGTTGTACTGTCGGTAAGGTTTCGGTTTTTAAGGGCGATGTGATTAGTTATCGCGATAGCCTACAAATTCGGGTAATAGCCATACGTTTGCCTCTAACGGATGAAGTGGTTATGGAAGAATTTGTTCCCGTCGCTAGTCGTCCTCTAAAGGAAATGGAGACCGAACTATTAGCTTTAGTTGAGAGCATGAAAACCGGAATCTGGAAAGAGATTGCGGAAAACTTTATATTATCGGAACATTATCCGGTATTTTGCCAAGGCACAGCGGCGAAGGCCTTTCATCACAATTATATGGGAGGCTTACTAGAGCACACACTAGGGGTTATGAAAGTGGTAGATCACCTGGCTCAAGTTTATGAAGAAACTGACCGCGAACTCATGATTATGGGTGCTTTACTTCATGATATCGGTAAAGTCAAAGAGATGGAGTTCACTCCCGGTATTTGTTATACCGATGCGGGGAGATTATTAGGCCATATCGTACTGGGTTTGCAGATGACTGAAGAGTTACTTGCGGGCTTGGATAGTATAAGTGATCAACAAAAGAACATGGTCCTACACATCATTGCCAGCCATCACGGTGAATATGAGTGGCAATCACCTAAACGACCACAATTTGTTGAAGCCAAGTTAGTGCATTTAGCCGATATGCTAGATGCGGAAGTATTTAAATATGCTAGTGCGCGCCCAGATGAACCGGGTAGCAAATGGTCCTTGCCGATAAAAGGCCTAGGGGACCCGGTGTTTGTCGGTGCCCGTAGTGCCTTGATTAAACCGGAAACTGACTAATAGCTGTGATATACAAGGGGGTCCACCATGCCACCAACCACTATGGCGATAATAGGTGTCCTATTAATTATGGTATGCATACTGTTGGGATGCCTGTTTAGGATGCAGGTGACTAGAAACCAGTGGGAACAAAAGGTAGCCTTGCTCAGCCAAGAGGGGCAATATCTAAAGAATCAACTGGGTCAACTGGCAACCGAAGAAAGCTGCCAACGAAACCTGGTCAGTGCTTCGATGGCGACTATAACCGAACTGACTGCTCGCTGTTCCGCCGCTGAAGCCCGGGTGGTTAATCTGAATAAAATGGAGCAAGCGCTGGGTGAAAAAGATCTTCAATTAACGCAACTAGGATGTCAGGCAGCAGAGCTCGAGACTAAATTACAGGCTGAGCAAAAAGCGGCGACCGAGAAATTATTGCTATTGGCGGAGGCCCGAGAAAGTCTTTTAGCCTCTTTTAAGGCCTTGTCTTCGGATGCCTTACAAGCTAGTAGTCAATCTTTTCTGGATTTAGCCAAAACCACTCTAGAGCAATATCAGCAGGGAGCGAAAACTGATCTCGAGGGTAGGCAGCAGGCAATCGGCGAACTGGTAGTTCCACTTAAAGACGCTCTGCTTAAAGCCGAAAGCCAAGTTCGGGATTTAGAGAAGGAACGCCAAACTGCGTACACCCAATTGAAAACCCAAGTCGATATACTGACCTCAGGACAACTAGGGCTACAAAAGGAGACTGCTAATTTAGTCCAGGCTTTACGTCTACCCCAGGTCAGAGGGCGTTGGGGAGAGATGCAACTGCAACGGGTAGTGGAGCTAGCAGGAATGACCCGCCATTGCGATTTTGTTGAACAAGAGACCTTAGTCACCAGTCGCTTGCGTCCCGATATGATCATCAATTTGCCAGGTGGAAGGCGGATACCAATAGATGCTAAAGCACCGCTAAGTGCTTACTTAAATGCGGTGGAAGCTGGAGATGAGCGGGAAAAAACTCGCTTGTTGCAGGATCATGTTCGTCAAATTAGGACTCATATTAATAGTCTCTCAGCTAAGTCATATTGGGAGGCTATGGGTAGTACACCTGAGTTTGTAGTGCTTTTTCTACCCGGTGAAGTGTTTTTTGCAGCTGCTCTCGAGCAGGATCCTGGTCTAATCGAATATGGGGTAGAGCAAAAGGTTATTCTGGCCACCCCCACCACTTTGATTGCTCTGTTAAAAGGCGTAGCTTATAGTTGGCGGCAGGAACAACTCGCCGAGAATGCTCGGGAAATCTGTGATCTGGGCAAAAGCCTCTATGATCGTATCCGAGTCCTGGCCGGCCATTTTAGTGAGTTGGGTCGCAGCCTAGATAAATCAGTTGAGGTTTATAATCGGTCTATTGGCTCATTGGAGCGTAATGTACTACCTTCGGCCCGCCGTTTTAGGGATTTAGGAGCGGGTAGTGAAGCTGAAATTATTATCTTAGAGACCATAGATAAAAATACCCGTCGCTTGCAGGCACCAGAAATGATGCTTAACCAGGCAGATGAAGGTGAAGGTGATATACATGGGGAGTTTTGTCAGGAGTAAGGTAGGATTTCAAAGCCGAAGAACACGTTGTGTGGGTTGGCTGTACCAACCTAAGGGGATAAAAAGGCCCCCCCTGGTACTAATGGCACCTGGACTGGCGGCGGAAAAAACCTTTGGCCTGGAAGGCT
>JBLNAS010000184.1:0-7808 GCA_050259475.1 Methylocystaceae bacterium | reverse complement strand
CTATCAATTACTCGGTTTTCAGTACTGTCAACCTGCTGACTGTAAGCGCGTGTAGATAAGGACTGCCCTTGTTCATCGAGGTTTTGCACGCTAGTTTCGGTGCGAGTACTGGTCTGACCGTTAATTACCTGTTGATTTTTGGTTACATCACTAGTATCGGTATTCACCTTACGGATGGAGTTATTACCTTCCTTAAGCTGAACTACATTGCTATTTTGTTCAATATCTCGTGTGCCTTCATTATGTGTGTTGCGAGTAGCGGCTGAGGTTTGCTCAGTGGTTACCACTTGATGGCTAAATTTATCGCTAACTAGCTTGCCACTTTTGTCATAGGTCTTAAAGCGGTTTTCGGTATCAGTTTGCTTATCGTATACACTATTTGAAGTGGTTTGCTGGTCAGAAAGATTATCAGTATGAGTTAAGGTACGGGTTTGGTTACCGTTTTTAGCCACATCACGGGTAGTATTACTGGTGGCAGTTCGGTCATTGCTGGTACTGGTCTGTCTTTTTTCATTAGTGCTTTGTTCGGTATCACGAAGATTACGGGCATAGGTATCTTTACCATTAACCCGCTGTTCAACTACCTGTTCTGATTGTACGGATAATTGTTTTTGGGTGCTTATATCTACCGTATCAACAATAGCCTGAGTAGTGTTGGTACGGGTTTGGTTGCCATCTTTTACGGTAGTAGTCTGGGAATCAATAGCGCGATTATTCAAGGTGGTGGAACGGGTATTTAATGATGAGTGCTCCTGATTTTGCAGCCGAGAAGCTATTTGTTTAAGAGGGTTAGTTTGCTGGCCGTTAGTTTTGAAACCAGGGTGGCGCAGAAGACTAAATTTATCGTACCACTGATCCAAATTCCTATTAGTTAGGTTCATACCTAGTACGCCCCTTTCTTATACCCTGCTATAGCAAGCAGGAGAGGGATGCTAAAAGACTATAGTCCCAGTCTATCCCAGGATTAATCTCCTATTTTTTACACTATATCATATTAGATGTGGTGTAGGAGTAGTTTAATATAAATTTGGAGAAATTTTTTAACGGAGGTATATGAAATAATAATATTGGCATACCTAGATATAAATAACTAGACTATTATATGACCAAATTAGTCACAAATTACCTGGTAATATCTTTTACATAACGGGTCAGTTCAGCCGTCAGATGGTGGCTGGCAAAGGGGGTAACCAGGTAGATTCCCCTAAACAAGCTTACGGTTTCTTGCAGTAATTCCTGAGCCATGATTAATCCTTCTTCTCGCGCTCGCTCACCACTGTATTTTTTCATGCGAGTTCTGGCGGTATCACTGAGCTTGATGCCGGGTACTTCATTATGCAGAAATTCTGCATTTCGAGAACTAATCAGCGGCATAACCCCGATAAAAATCGGTATCCCCATATCTTTGGTAGAGTGATAAATAAGCTCAAGGGTTTCGATATCATAGATCGGTTGGGTCATGATAAAATCGGCGCCTGCCTCGACCTTTTTGTTAAGTCGTGCGATGGCATGCTGATAATTATTAACATGGGGATTAAAGGCAGCTCCTACTACAAAGCGCAGCCGATTAACCATGGGCTTGCCAGAGAAGGCCATCCCCTGATTGAACTGCTGCACCATGCGGATAAGGTCAAAAGATGAAACATCATAGACCGCACTGGCATCAGGGATGTCTCCATAACGTGGAGGGTCACCAGTCACTACCAGAATCTGGTGTATACCGAGGGCATTAAGACCCATTAGATGAGATTGTTGGCCGAGTAGGTTTCGATCACGGCAGGTGATATGCACCAGGGGGTCAATTCCCAGTCGGTTTTTGACCATCGCACCTAAGGCCAGGGGGCTCATCCGCGCCTGAGCCATAGAATTTTCGGCCATAGTGATAGCATCAGCACCGGCTCGGTGTAGGTTATCAGCTCCGGTTAGATATTTTTCCACATCCAAATCCCGGGGGGGATCTAATTCCACTATAATGGTATGCCGCTTTTTAACTTGATCCACAATTGAAGTGGCACTAAGGGGTGGGCTAGAGGAAATATCATTGGCCTTAATAGCTATAGTAGTAGAGGCCAAGTGGGGGCGTTTTACCGGTGTCTTACCCGAGATAACCCGGCTAATAGCCGCTATATGAGCTGGGGTTGTCCCACAGCAGCCCCCAATAATACAGGCTCCCTGCTGGTGTAAACCGGCTGCTTGTTCAGCAAAGTACTCAGGAGAAGCAGTATAAGTAGCCTCTTCACCACTGGCTAATCGGCCAGCATTGGGGAAAACAGATAGGGGAAGAACGGGATCAATAGGCGACTGTTCTAGACTGCGTAACATCTCAAAGGGACCTAAACGGCAGTTTAAACCGACTACGTTAGCTCCGGCCTGTTGGAGCTGAGTTAAGGCATCACTTAAACTATAGCCATCACGGGTTAGACCAATTTCAATACAAGCTAATTGGGCAATTATTGGTTTATCGGTTAAGGGGCGAACCACCTTTAAGGCTAGAAGCAGTTCCTCCAGGTCCAGGAAGGTTTCCAATATCAGGCCATCAACCGAGCCCGCTAACAAAGCTTCAGCTTGTTCGAGAAAAATCCGGTCGTAGCCCACCATAGCTTTATCCCATTGGCGGGCACCAGTTACCGAGGTCATACTACCCATGATGTAAGCATCATCCCCGACTCCCTGGCGGGCTAAGACAGCAGCTTCGCGATTGAGACGATGCACTTGGGCTTGTAATCCGTAACGAGCCAGGGCGTCACGGTTAGCCCCGAAGGTATTAGTTTCGATTAAACGGGCACCAGCCTCATAATACTGATGGTGAACTTCCATAATTAGGCTCGGACGAGAGAGTACTAATTCTTCGCAGCAGATGCCAATCGGAATACCGTTATTATAAAGCCAGGTACTCATGGCACCATCACCGACTAACATATGTTCCTTTATATAATCCAATAAAGAGGGAGTAGTCATCTCAAAATTACCTCCAGTCAAGACATCATTACCACATATTGTATCATGGGGCATTCCTTTATACGGAAGCAACCACCTGGAAATTGTCGGTAAGTGACAACACCCAGTCTTTTCCGCTATTATATTCAGGAATAAGTAAACGATTAGATCCTGACCCCAATCGGTTACTTTTGATGGGAGTTTATTATAATGATCATTTTACAAGCCAATAAAATAGATAAATATTTTGGGGTTCGCCAGGTTTTGAGCAGTGTCAGTTTGACGATAAATCAAGGTGACCGGGCGGGGGTGGTAGGGCCTAATGGAGCAGGAAAAACTACCTTGTTGCGCTGTTTGACTGGTGAGATGGAACCAGATGGGGGAACCATTTCGCTAGCCTCGGGCTTAAGATCCGGCTACTTGGCACAAATGTCGGTGGCCGAGGCTGGGGTTACGGCTTGGGAAGCAGTAATGGAAAGCTTCAATGATTTGCTGCAATTACGAGCTGAGCTTCGCATTACGGAACAGTTGATGGCCCAAGCGGAGGCAGACCTGGAACTACTGTATGCGCGGTACGCCCGGATTACCCAACAATATGAGCAGGAAAATGGTTACGCCTGTGAGGCGATGGCGAGGCGGGTGCTGGTAGGACTGGGGTTTTCCCGTGAAGATTTTGAGCGTTCCTGGAACTCTTTTAGCGGGGGAGAAAAAACCCGAATCAACTTGGCTCGACTTTTGGTTCGAAGTCCCGAATTACTGCTCCTTGACGAGCCAACTAATCATTTGGATCTGGCCGCCGTGGAATGGCTCGAGAGTTTCTTGTCAGCCTATCCCGGTACCCTGGTGGTAGTCTCCCATGATCGACGCTTTTTGGATTTGGTAGCTAATCGTATTATTGAGGTGCGCCCCCATCAGGTGAAGTCTTATCCGGGCAATTACACGGCTTATCTCAAGTTAAAAGCCGAGCAGGATCTAGCTGCTCAACGGGCTTATGAAAAACAACAAGAGTTTATCCGGCGTACCGAAGAATATATTGCTCGCTACCGGGCCGGGATAAAATCGAAACAGGCTCGTGGCCGGCAATCGCAGCTTGATCGGCTAGAACGCGTAGCCGGGCTGAGCTCGGAACAACAAGTTTTCCTAAATTCGGGTCGACTGAGCAGCGCGAGCGGGGAAATGGTAGTAGAGGCGGTCGAACTGGATTTTTCTTATAATGCGCAACCCCTGTTTTCAGAAGTCAGCTTTCTGCTTCGGCGCGGTGAACGGGTAGCTTTGGTTGGGAGTAATGGCGCGGGGAAAACTACCTTGCTTAAGCTGTTAATGGGTGAATTATCACCGCAGCAGGGAGAGATAAGATGGGGCAGTCGGGTGAAGACTGCTTATTTAGCTCAGCATCATGAGGATCTACATCTGGATGACACTTTGTTGCAGTCCTTGTTAGAGGTCACTAAATTTACCAACGAACAAGCTCGTACTCGTTTAGCCAGCATGGGTTTTACCGGTGACGATATTTATAAAACGGTGGGGCAATTAAGTGGCGGCGAACGGATGCGTCTCTCGCTTTTGAGAGTATTAGCTAATGAACCTAATTTGTTGATACTTGATGAACCTACCAATCATCTGGACATTGACAGCCGGGAAGTAGTAGAAGATATGCTTGATGATTTTACTGGCACTATCTTACTGGTATCCCATGACCGTTATTTGCTTGACCGAGTGGTAGATACGGTAATGGAGCTAAAGATGGGTCGTCTATTTAAATATACCGGTAATTACACCTATTACCGAGAACGGTTAGCTTTGGAACAGCGAGAACAGCGGGAAAGTGAAGCTAACCAAGAAAAAGCTAAAAGGTTGGATCCTGAGCGCGAGCAGCTAAAAGTGGAACGTCAACGCCTGCGCCGGTTAGAGAGCGAGTTAGCAGCTCGAGAAGAAGAGATGCAGTTGTTAGAGACGGAAAAGGCGGCGGTGGAAGCGGCTTTGGGTGATCCCCAGCTTTATAGCGATGAGGAAAATGCTCGCGAACTTACCAGCCGTTACCGCCATATCAGTGAAAGAATCGATGAGCTTTTCGCCGTTTGGGCAGACCTGCAGGAACAACTTAACGACGAATAATATTAAAAACAACCGAGCTTTAAAAATATTGGCTCGGTTGTTTTATTGTCATATCTAGTAAAAGTATGCTCGGCTTAATTCGTAGACTTTGGTTGTTAAAAGGCAACCGCTACACCTAATTGTTTCATGATAGTACGGGGCATGGTAAAACGAGCGGTCATTGCGGGGTCAACTACCTGTGATATCTGAGCATTGCCGCAAATGCTCATCAACATGGTTGCCTGACTTAAATCAAGGTCGCTATATTGGGTGATCAAATTGGTCATATTTGCGGTAGCACCTTTTACAGCGATATCCAGGTCAAGATCAGAGTAGATAGTACAGACCAGATCTGGTGTCACTAAAAGCGGGTTATCAATAGTCAAACCGAAGGCTCGTTCAACGGTTACATCTACCTCACCATTAACTTCTACACCGGTGCCGCAGATCTCTCCATCACCCATCAGTGCATGTAAATCACCCATGGCTAATAAGCCACCCTCCACTTGCACCGGAAAATAGATGCTGGTACCAGCGGAGATAAGATTGGTATCCATATTACCGCCATGACTTCCGGGTGTACCGGTGGGAATTCCTTCACTGGCCGGTGCCAGGCCGATGACACCGATCATGGGTCTAGCTGGCAAGCTAAAGCCAAACAATGTGATATGGTTGCCACTTACCGGTACTAATACGGTGGCGGATTGTTTAATCACATCCCCCATCACTCCCATGCCAGGAGCTACCATCATCACCCCCGGGGATTGGCAGCGGATGTCACGAATATTGACCTTGAGTACATCGCCTGGTTTTAACTGATTGAAATAGACCGGGCCGGTCGCAGGATTAATATGAGTAAAGTCAACGGTGTCCAGAGTATCGCTAGCTTGTTTTACTTGAGCCTGAAAACAGTCAAAGGTTTCAAAGGTCAATCGACAGGGGAGATCGACCTGCGCGGCTGGTTCATGAGCCTGATCCAAGGAATATACATAGTGGTTTTTACTAATACGCATATTTATCTACCAGCTTTCAACTAAAAATTAATGCTGGTTTATAGTATGCCCCAGAAAACATAAAACCCGGGGATGTTATGCATCCCCGGGTGTATACACATTCGGATAGGAAATGATTTATGCTTTTACCAGCGGTCCGCCGGTTGGTAGGATTTGCTTGCCAAAAGCAGTGTTTAAAATCATTGCCGTGGCAGTGTACAGACCAAAGCACCCGCCGATTAACAGTAGATTAGCTGCAATAGGGGCCCAAGTCTTAGCCAGAACGCCCATGTCCATGAAGGAAATCATAAACAGCGCTGGATCAAGAGCAACCACTGCAATAAACATAGTTAACGGGGACTTTAAATATGCAGGCGTCCAAGCCGTTAGCGCGATCGCTAAAGGCAACCAGGCCCAACCGTCGATATGAGCATCAATCTGCAGACCTTTGGTGGAGGCATAATACTTAACTAACATTTCTAAGCCACTAGTAAACATGAAGAAAGCGGAGAAAAAGAGAAATACATTGCCGCCGGTGGAATTGCCATGGTTTAGTTCCATAACCGCAACCACGATTTGAATAATGAAGCCACCGATTAGCCAGCAACCGAGCAGGGCAATTGCGGTGTGTTCAACCTTACCGGATAAAAGAGCATAGAAAGTAAAACAGGCCATAGCCAGGGCGACCAGACCGGCTGGTGCCGGATTAGCTGCATGATTATCGTTTGACAAAACAAACCCCTCCATTTAAATAAATAACAAAAATGATAATACTTACTTTCTCTATCTAATACTCGCCTGATGCTCCAGGAAGTCCGCCCGATGTTTCCGCTCTGAAGTTGTTACCAAAGAGATACGAATAACTAGCTTGCCTGAGTTTAAGGCATTAGGTGGACGAGTGCACAACCAAACCGGTCAGCTGTTGGCTGATTTGGTTAACCCCTCCTTTCACGGATGTTTCCTGGCCTCATGGTGAGTATTTCTAGTCTAATATAAAGTTAGTGCTTTGTACGCACAATTCGACAATTAATTACATAATATGTTTCGACAAAAATTCATTAATAGAATATTTAAAAAAAGGAATAGCCCCGGTAAGGGAGCTATTCCAATCAAGTTCTTTAATGCAATTAAGCTACTTGTTTATGGTGTCAAAGATAATTAGGCAAAACTTTAGCGAGCATTTAACCGCGGTAGAGAGCGAATAAGTGCCACTGCAGTCTGAGCCCTAGTAACCGGCTTGGCTGGCTCAAACTTGTTACCCTTAACTTCAAAGAGGGTTAAACCGGTTATGAGTGAAGTATAACCGTTGAGGCTCGCTGGAACATCCCGCCAGGTTGATTTATAGATACCGGGTATCTGGGCGACGTATTCAATGCCAAGATAACGAGTAAGCAGTCGACTAAATAATTCTCGGGTTACCACCGTCGTAGCAGCCAGGTTTTCCTTGAGTAGGCCACTATCACGAGCCTGCTTCATGATCTCTACATCCGATTGCCCATTTACCGCATAAACACCGTTGCGGCAGCCCTGCATCGCCCGCAATAGGTTGACCAAATGGACAGCTTCGCCCGGCTTAAACGCTGTGCTATATTCCCCCATGAGGCCAGCTTGGCCGAGAATTGATATCTCCCTTTCCCCGTAAGCCCCTTTAATATCAGTAAAAGTAAAGGCGTGGGGAGGGCTAACTAATGGCTTACCTTGACTATCCAGCCGAATGCCACTGGTAGCATCAATAATTACCACCTCCGGAAAGTCAGTTTGAGGTAATGGACGATAAATCAACCG
>JBLNAS010000183.1:0-3776 GCA_050259475.1 Methylocystaceae bacterium | reverse complement strand
AAAAGTAATACTGCTCGGGTAGGCACCCCGCCACCCACCGATAAGTAGAGGAATTCTTTGACTCGGGTTACCTAAAACGATGCGTCCACCAATCACCAACGCTATACGTTTGAGTGTTACGCTGGGCAATAGGACCAGCTCCTTTCACCTTATGCTCCCTATTACCATATTCAGGTAACAGGTAATTTGAATCTGGTGTCAACATGATGGTGAAGGAGTATTAACATTAAAAAACTTAGGCTTCTTTTTATAACCCGTGACTTTCGTAAATACACCGAACGCAACACCTATTACTTATGCCAGGAACTATCCAAGATTTGTGATATGAAGCTCTGGTATTATCCCGGCGAGATTAAAGCCATTCTGTTTAAGATCAACTTCAAGCCGGATTTTATCTTACTTAATGACATGAAGGAGACACGGTGCCCTGAAATTACTGGCCTATCAACTCTCAAGATTCCCTGGGGGATCATCATGCATGATATCCACTACCAGGAGGCGAAACGCAAAGAATTTATCCGAAAAAATCAAGTACGCTATATCTTTTCCATCTACCGGGATGCATTTTTGAAAATGTTTCCGGAGTTCGCCCCCAGAATGCACTGGCTACCGCATTGGGTAAATACTGACCTGTTCAGAGATTATGGGTTAAATAGAAACATTAACTGGCTGATGATGGGGAAAATGGCCTCCTATTACCCATTACGGCAAAAAATCTACCAGTCGATGAAAGGTAAAACCGGTTTTGTCTATCACCATCATCCCGGATATCGCAAGGTAGCGGCTAAAGAGAAAAGGGTATTTGTTGGCGAGCGTTATGCCCGAGAAATTAGTCGTGCCAAGATGTTTCTTACCTGCGACTCCAGCTTTCACTATCCCCTTATCAAGTACTATGAGGTTTTAGCCTGTAAAACCCTGCTACTGGCCCCTGCTTCCCGAGAACTGCATGATCTCGGCTTCATTCCTGGCACCAATTATGTATCTATTAACGATACCAACTTCTTCCGCCAGGCCAACTACTACTTGAAGAACGTTAATGAGCGGCGTCATATTGCCGAGGCGGGCTATAAAATGGTGCGTACCCGACACTCAGTAGCGTTGCGGGCAGGGCAACTAAAGAAGATGATTGATGATATTATTGGTAGTTAAGGCCGACCAAGGCGGTATTATGAAGGGAGGCAACAAATTGTCGGGACTCTCTTTTCCTCGTCTTCCCTACTTATCCTGGACCGACAACCCGTCCTCAACCATAACTATTCGCTATGGCAGTACTCTCCAGGATATTGATACCATTCATTATGGTGAAAGGGGCCAGCTTGACCAACAGGCCAGCGCCAACTATGGTACCGAGAAAGAGGTTACCATAAGGAATCTCAAACCAGGCACTATATACAATTACCGAATTAGCGGCCATAAAAGTATATACAGCTTTCGGACCGCACCGACAGTAGGTAAATCCTTTACTTTTGCGGTTTATGGGGATTTCTCCAGTGGTGGCAATTTGAAGGTCAAACAGCGGCTTTACCAGACAGTACGAAGAGACCGCCCTGCCTTTCTTATTCTTACTGGAGATGTCGTATCCAATGGCAATTCAGCTTATTCTTGGCATAGGAATTACTTTGGTCCAGGAAGTGTTATCACTCCTTATTCCCCGATGATGATTGCCCATGGTAATCATGATGGGAAAAACCTGTTCGAACACTATTTAAGTTACCCAGGTAACGGGCGTTGGTACAGTTTTTTATACAGTAATGCACGATTTCTGGCCATTGATACGGAATTGAACTTTTCTCCGAATAGTCCCCAATACCGTTTTGTAGAATATATTCTTGGGATAACCAGGGCCAGATGGAAAATTGTCTATCTGCATAAACCCCCCTATTCCACTAATAGCGGTCATCATAGTGATCTTAAAGTGCGAGCATATTTATCCCCGCTCTTTGAAAAATACCGTGTTGACATCGTCTTCTGTGGTCACAACCATGGTTATGAACGAACTCGCCCAATATGGCAGAACCAGGTTAATCAGCAAAAGGGAGTTACCTATATCACCACCGGAGGTGGCGGAGCGATCCTGACCCCCTTCATTCCATGGAGCCGGTTGAAGGCAGCGGAAAAGAGCTGGAGTTCGGTTAGAATTGTCAGGCACCATTATTTGTTGGTTAATGTTAATCAACAACGCCTACATATCCAGGCCAAATTGGCAAGCGGAAGCATCATTGATGAGTTGAAGATACCTAAGCGATAGGGGTTAACACGGATACCATTTAATACTTTGGCAATTTCTCCGCCAGCCGTTTTTTGGGCGTAAACCATGCCACCAATTAAAAAAACTCACCTGAACGGTGAGCTTGCACCTTAGAACAGTACAAAAAATACCCTACCCCCGAAAGTAATCAAGGGGATGAAGCCCTAACTGGCTGGTTTAAAAACGAGAGTGGCCAGGTACTCATTTTTGATAGTGATCTAACTGACGGCTCCTGGTTCAGTCCAATTAAAACAGGAGCCAAGGCGGAACAGATTGTACTCACCAATTGGCAATATATTGATTAAGTACCTTAGCCGGGGTTGACCCGGGTTTTACTTTTAAAATAATTTTGAGCTTCCAAGGTTAACCTAATATAGCAATTCAAAAGGAGGTATTTGTAAATGGCCGATGTGAAGATTCAATCCCTTGATAATGGTCCATTCATGGTTAATGGTGGCGCCCAACTAGTTGATGGCCAAGGAAATGTCATGGCATCTAAGGAAGAATGTTATTTATGTCGCTGCGGATTATCGACTAATCAACCATATTGTACCGGGGCCCACGAGGGCAAGTTTAAGAATGAAGTTCGTTCATAATCCCTAAAAATCGAAAGGAGCGGCTATTAAAAGCTGCTCCTTTTTTCAGGTTATTATTTCCCCATATTAATATTCGGCCCACCAAACAATATGGCGGCAATTAGTAATAGGCGAAAGGCTTGCCAGAACTCGATCGCTTTAAGGTTGAACACCTGTGGCATTGTCAGATTCCATAACCATTGTAATAAAGCCGTCAAAAGGAAAAACAGCCCTATCGCTAGCAGCACCATCAAGAACACAACCACTGGTGCCATCATTAAACCACCACTTTCTTAAACCGAATAAGAAAATTAGTTAAACTATATTCCTTATTCGTATTCGGTTTGGCGTTCAGTTACCTAAATATCCAAATTGGTTGCATACCGCGCATTCGCGGTAATAAATTCCTTACGTGGTTCCACCCGGTCACCCATCAGATCCGAGAATACCTGGTCGGCGGCAATCGCATCATCAACCGTTACTTGTAATAGAGTCCGCTTCTCCGGATCCATAGTGGTATCCCAGAGCTGTTCGGCATCCATTTCACCAAGCCCTTTGTAGCGCTGAATAGCAAATTTCTTTTCTTGAGTGGCTAAAAACCTATCCAGCTCGCGATCATTATAAAAATAATGCGATTCCTTACCTCGGCTCAATTGATAAAGCGGCGGTTGGGCAATATAGATATAGCCGTACTCAATTAACTGCCGCATATAGCGATAGAAGAAGGTTAGGATCAGTATCCGGATATGGGCTCCATCGACGTCAGCATCGGTCATAATCACGATTTTATGGTAGCGCGCCTTGTTGATGTCAAAATCCTCACCGATACCGGTACCGATGGCGGTGATTAAGGCTCGGATTTCAGTACTAGAAAGTATCTTATCCAGCCGCGATTTCTCCACATTCAAAATCTTTCCCCGCAAGGGGAGGATCGCCTGGATATTCCGGTCGCG
>JBLNAS010000182.1:0-10155 GCA_050259475.1 Methylocystaceae bacterium | reverse complement strand
GTAAGGCAAGGGGCGGCCAAGGGATGGCAATTTTACTTCTTGGGGGCTTCTCCCGGGGTAGCTGATGAGGCAGCTAGCAAATTAATAAGTATTTATCCGCAGCTACGAGTAGTGGGTACTTGTCATGGCTATTTTAACCCCAATGATGAAACGGAAATTGTAGAGGCTATTAACCGTAGTGGGGCTAATATTCTATTAGTAGGATTGGGAGCTCCGCGGCAAGATTTTTGGATTGATGAGCAGCGACCAAAGCTTAATTGTCAGGTAGCGATTGGGGTCGGAGGCAGCTTTGATGTGATGGCGGGAAAATTAAACCGGGCGCCAGATTGGATGATTAAATTTAACTTAGAGTGGTTTTATCGATTAGCCAAAGAGCCTACACGTTGGCGTCGGCAGCTAGCCTTACCCCGTTTTGTAAGGTTAGTGCTGCAGGAGGGCAAAACCAAAGCGAATATTAGTTAAGCTGCATTCTAGGAGGACGGCAGTTAACTTTTAAGATATTATTGATAACAGCAAACTACTGGCATAAACGAAATAAAAAGGGGCTGAAGGCCAAAAATGCAAAATGGGGAGAGTATTTACGCTCTGGATATCGGCACCCGTACCGTGGTGGGAGTGCTGCTGGAAAGAACTGAAGCCGGTTTCCGAATTGTTGAGGCCGAGATGGTCGAGCATCAGACCCGAGCCATGGTGGATGGGCAAATTCATGATGTGGAAGCGGTAGCACGAGTTATTAAACAGGTAACATCAGCTATTGAAGAGCGCTGTGGCTATCCGATTCAGGAAGCAGCGGTAGCGGCAGCGGGACGAGCCCTTAAGACTTCATTGGGCAGATACGAATTAAAACGCGAGACTTTAGCGGAAATCACGGCTGAAGACTGCATGACTTGGGAACTAGCAGCCGTGCAGGAAGCGCAGCAACAAGTGGGAGAAAACCGACCTGGGCCCGCACTTTTCTGTGTTGGTTACAGTGTGATTCATAATTATTTGGAGGAACAGCCCATCGCCAGCCTGGTAGGGCAGAATGGTAGTATGATCGCCATCGAAGTGGTAGCGACTTTTCTGCCGCGGGTGGTAGTGGATAGTTTATTTTCCTCCCTGCGGCGCTGTGGTCTGGCGGTTAAGAGTTTAACCCTGGAACCGATTGCTGCTTTATCGGTTGCTATACCGGAGAATATGCGACTCCTAAATTTAGCCCTGATCGATGTCGGCGCAGGAACCTCCGATATTGCATTGGTCAAACGCGGCAGTACCTTTGGTTATGCTATGGTGCCCTTGGGTGGAGATGAAATCACCGAAGCTATTATTGAAAATTATCTGGTTGATTTTGATACTGCGGAATCGATTAAACGTTGTCTCGATCTGGAAGATATTATTTTTACTGATATACTGGGGAATCAGCATCAGCCCAGCCGGGAAGAAGTATTAGAATGCTTGCGCCCCGCGGTCCAGAAACAAGCGGCAAGTATTGCCCGAGAGATAATGGAACTCAATGCTAAGGCTCCTGATGCTTTAGTCTTTGTCGGCGGGGGCAGTCTTACCCCCTTGCTTTTAGATCAAGTAGCAGTTGAAATGGGTATGGCGCGGGCACGTGTCGGTATCCGTGATCGGGATAGTATACGCAATATTATTGGTGAGCATGAAGCCCTAGCGGGTCCACAGTCGGTTACCCCACTAGGTATTGGCTACCATGCTTTGACCAGCCCTGGCCTACCTTTTATTAGAGTGCGGGTCAATGGGCGGGAATTCCCTCTATGGAGTTCGGCTCAGCTGACGGTAGCTGGTGCTTTATTGGGTGCTGGTATTAGTATCCAGAGTATGCACGGTAGACCAGGTATGGGTATTACGGTCGAGGTTGATGGGGTAATTCGGGCAGTACGTGGCGGTAGAGGGAAAACACCGAGTATGGCGGTTAATGGCCAGGATGCTTCGCTCGATACTGCGATCAAAGATCTTGACGAAATCACCTTTGAACCGGGTCACACGGGGCAGGATGCTCGGCCACTACTACAAGATCTAGTGGACATTGCCCCTTGGAGAATAATGGTTAATGAGGAGCCCGTACAGGTTAATCCAAGAGTGCTGGTAAATGGACAAGTGGCTAATGCTACTGATCAAGTGGGTGATCGAGCTTACATTAACACCATTCAAAGCATGACAACGGGAGAAGTGCTTCTAGGATGTGGAGTTATGGAGGCAGGTCGTTCTGAGCAGGAAGTTGATTATAGCCTAAATGGTATCCGACAGAGTTTTCAACATGGGCCATTAGTAATTAAGTTGAACGGAGCCCCAGCATCTCTGAACACCCAGGTAAAAGCAGGGGATCATCTGGTATATTCTATAAATGAACTCCAACCCCGAATATTAGACGTGATATCGGCTGGGGAAACCCCAATGATGATTTATTTAAACGGTCAGGAAATGATAGTAAATGGTAGGGTTGAGATTTTCTGTGATGAAGAGCGCATAGCGGCAGATACTATTCTGACCTCAGGAATGAAAATAGCTACTTCTACTGCCCACTGCCAGGTATCAGATTTGCTCAATTATATTGAACTTAAGCCCTCTTTAAATGGACACTTGACCTTGATGGTTAATGACGAAAAAGCTGGATTTACTACCTTGGTACATGCCGGGGATCGAGTCGATATAACCTGGAAATGAAGAAGCTGAAGTTAATAAGGCTAGCCGTACCTTAAGGGTGCGGCTTTTTGTTTGGCATCCTATCTCTCTTTTTTAGGTTTAACGATTGTCCTTATAACTCGACGGGTAAAATAGCTAATAGGTCTCAAACCATTAGTCAAAGATAATCAAAAAAATGTTTAGTATAGTATTGCCAAGTGCTGGATTAGGATTTATTATATTATTAAAAGTCAAAGATAGTCAAAGGAGCGGTTATGAGCAGTCTAGCCGATAAGATTGAGCAGTATATTAAAATTCTTATTGATCGTAGTACCAGTGGAAGCATTGAAATTCAGCGTCTGGAACTGGCAGAGACTTTTGCCTGTGCTCCTTCACAGATTACTTATGTAATATCCACTCGCTTTAACCCTCAGTTTGGGTTTTGGGTAGAAAGCAAGCGGGGTGGGAGTGGTTATGTACGGGTAAGCCGTATCCAATTGCCAGTTGCGGAGTGGTTAAGCCAGTCGGATGCCATGC
Organism: Methylocystaceae bacterium; assembly: GCA_050259475.1. GTDB lineage: Bacteria > Bacillota > Syntrophomonadia > Syntrophomonadales > JBLNAA01 > JBLNAA01. The sequence goes on along the minus strand of JBLNAS010000182.1, from coordinate 6,996 downwards.
TGGTTCTCCAGCAACTCCTAGAGGAAGAGCGAATTACCACCCGAGAATATTTTTTGTTGAAGGTGGTATTCGATAGCTTGGGCACTAGTTCGGAGTTGCCAGCAGTAGAGCCGGTTATAGGCCGGGTGCTGCAAGCAGTAGTGACCTTATTGTAGTTTAAAGCAAGGAAAGAGGGGACATGGTGATGATGTGCGATAACTGTAAAAAGCATCCAGTAGCCGTACATGTTACTCAGGTAGTGAATGGCGAAAAGACGGATATGCATCTATGTCAGGAATGTGCTGCCGAAAAAGGCGTTATGTTTTTTAATTTGGATGCCAGTAATTTTTCTCTGCCCAAACTATTTGGCACGATCTTTCAGGGTCTGGTGCCCAATTTTAATGAGGTAATCGCTGAGAGTCCAGCCTGTCCTAATTGTGGGATGCGCTTAAATCAGCTAAGTCAGCAGGGTCGGCTCGGGTGTAGCGAGTGTTATGATGCTTTCGAGCAACAGTTGGAACCAGCCTTGCGGCGTATCCACGGTCATACCCAGCATGTAGGTCGGATTCCCTCGCGCCAGGGGGGAACGTTAATGGTTAAAAAACAAATTGATACTCTAAAAAATCAGTTAAAGGAAGCAGTTCAGCAAGAAAACTTTGAGTTGGCCGCTGAATTACGTGACCAGGTAAAGAATCTGGAAAAGGGTAGATAAAGGAGGTTTGGCATCAATGAGCGAGAGCATAATGAATAATCAAAGCCTGCAATGGATGGATGGCAGCGGTCCAGAACCTGAAGTTGTGGTTTCGAGCCGGGTAAGGTTAGCCCGGAATTTACGCCGCCTACCTTTTCCTCACCATATCAGTATGGAACAAGGCCAGAAGGTAGTGGCCGAGGCCAAAGCCGTTCTTGGTCAATCAGGAATGAGTGTGCTTGGAGATTTAAACTATCTGGGCATGGCAGACCTGGATACGGTTAAAAGACATTTACTGATGGAGAAGCATTTGATAAGCCCAGAAATGGCTAATTATGAAGATAGCTATCGGGGGGTTCTTACCAATAGTAAGGGTTCAGTAGCTATTATGCTCAATGAGGAGGACCATGTGCGAATTCAGGTACTCCTTCCGGGATTACAGTTAAACCAGGCTTACAAATATGCTGAGGTAATCGACGATGAGCTGGAAAAAGAACTGGACTATGCTTTTGACGAGCGGCGAGGTTATCTTACCTCCTGCCCCACCAATGTCGGTACCGGAATGCGAGCTTCGGTCATGCTGCATTTGCCGGCCATGGCGATGACTAACCAGGCGGGGGCTATGTTTGAAAACCTAAATCAATTTGGCCTGACCGTGCGTGGGGTTTATGGGGAGAATTCTCAGGTGCAGGGTAATTTATATCAGATATCTAATCAGGTAACCTTGGGGCAGACTGAGGAAGATACCATCAACAACTTGTGGGGAATAACCATGCAGATTGTTGAGCAGGAGAAAAAGCTAAGGCTGCAACTGATGGATAATGACCACCAATTAAAACTAGAAGATAAGATCATGCGTTCCTATGGCATATTAACCAATGCTCGCTTGCTCAGTTCGCAGGAGGCTTTAGAACTATTATCCGCGGTTCGCCTAGGAGCTGATTTAGGTCTAATCAAAGATATCAATACGACAGTGCTTAACGAATTAATGGTAGCTATCCGCCCGGCTCATTTACAAATGGGAGCCGGGCGCGAGATGGAACCACAAGATAGAGATGCTTTGCGGGCCAAGGTGGTTAATGAAAGGTTAAAGGAGGTCAGATAGGATGTTAAGAAGATTTACTCAGCGAGCGCAGCGGGCTTTAATGCATGCTCAGGAGGAAGCCCGGGCCATGAATCATTCCGCGGTAGGGACGGAGCATATATTGCTTGGTGTGGTTAAAGAAGGTGAGGGCATTGCGGCTCGTGCCTTAATTAATTTGAACATCAATACCGATAAATTGCGCGAAGAAATTAAACGTCATATTGGCAATAGTGATGAAAAGGGGGTAGATGAGGCGGGTGATCTGCCGATTACTCCTCGAGCCAAAAAGGTGCTTAACTTAGCTTTTGATGAAGCCCGTTTGCAGGGAGTTAATTATGTTGGTACGGAACATTTATTACTGGCGGTACTGCGTGAAGAAGAAAGTGTAGCAGCTCAGGTATTGACCAGCACCATGGGCATCAAGCTTGATGATGTGCGCGCTCAAGTCTGGGATTTGCTAGGTGGTGATGCGGTGCCACCGAGTGGTGAAGAAGAAGGCAATGAAAATAAAATCTCGGGGCCGCTCAATAATCTGCGCCGTAAAACGCGGAGCAAAACCCCAACCATGGATAATTATAGCCGTGATTTGACGGCAATGGCCCGGGAGACCAAGCTTGATCCGGTTGTAGGCCGGGACAAAGAGATTGAAAGAGTTATCCAAGTGCTGTCACGACGCACCAAGAATAATCCAGTACTAATTGGTGATCCAGGAGTAGGGAAAACCGCTATTGCTGAGGGCTTAGCTCAAAGGATTGTTGAGGGGAAAATCCCCGAAATCCTAAGTGATAAACGGGTTATTGCTTTAGACATTTCATCCATGGTGGCAGGAACTAAATACCGAGGTGAGTTTGAAGATCGTCTAACCAAGATTGTTAATGAAATCAAGTCAGCCGGTGATATTATTGTTTTCATTGATGAGCTGCATACCATAGTTGGAGCTGGCGCTGCTGAAGGTGCTATCGATGCCGCCAACATTCTTAAACCGTCGTTGGCTCGGGGTGAGTTTCAATGTGTGGGCGCAACTACTATAGATGAATACCGTAAGCACATCGAAAAGGATCCGGCTCTGGAACGACGTTTTCAGCCAATAACCGTCGGCGAACCTTCGGTTGATGAGGCGATAGAGATCTTAAAAGGTCTGCGTGATCGTTATGAGGCTCATCACGGAGAAAAAATCACCGATTGGGCTATTGATGCCGCCGTTCGATTATCTTATCGTTATATTTCTGATCGCTTTCTCCCAGACAAGGCGATTGATCTGATGGATGAGGCAGGTTCGCGGGTTCGGCTTAGTAGTTATGTGCTTCCCGAAGAATTGAAGGAGTTAGATCAACGCTTGGATGAAGCGGTCAAGGAAAAGGAAGCGGCGATTGCTACCCAGGAGTATGAAAAAGCTGCCGAAATGAGAGATCACGAGCAAAATCTGCGCCAGGAATTGGAGCAGCAGCGTAAGGATTGGACTAATACCCGCACTCGTATGGAATTAGTGGTGGAAGAAGGTATGATAGCTGAAATTGTTTCTACCTGGACCGGTATCCCGGTGGCCAAATTGGAGGAAGCGGAAGCAGATCGCTTAGTGAAATTAGAGGAAGTTTTGCATCAACGGGTTATCGGACAGAACGAAGCGGTAGGCGCAGTAGCTAGAGCTGTGCGGCGGGCACGGGCGGGTCTGAAGGATCCTAAACGGCCGATTGGTTCGTTTGTCTTCTTAGGTCCCACTGGGGTGGGCAAGACTGAATTAGCACGGGCTTTGGCTGAAGGGTTGTTTGGTAGTGAGGATGCCCTTATCCGGCTGGATATGTCAGAATATATGGAGAAACATACGGTTTCCCGTATGGTAGGAGCACCTCCCGGCTATGTCGGGTACGATGAAGGTGGTCAGTTGACTGAAAAGGTACGGCGTAAACCATACTCTGTCATCCTGCTGGATGAAATAGAAAAGGCTCATCCGGATGTCTTTAATATTCTTTTGCAGGTATTAGAGGATGGACGGCTGACTGATGGTCAAGGGCGGACAGTGGACTTCCGCAATACGGTTATTATTATGACCTCTAACTTGGGAGCTGAATCCATTTCTCGCGATCACTCTCTAGGATTTAGAAGTGCCGAGGATGATGAGGGTAAAGATAAATATGATCGGATGAAGAGCCAGGTGATGGAGCGAATCAAACATGCTTTCCGCCCCGAGTTCTTAAACCGATTAGATGAGGTAATAGTTTTCCATAATCTAACCGCTGTCGAATTACGCAGCATTATTGATATGATGCTGGCTGGGTTGCAGCTTCGGTTAGCCGAACAGGGACTAACTTTGGAGGTAACTGATTCTGCCCGTGATCAGCTAATTAAAGAAGGATATGATCCGCAGTACGGAGCGCGACCCCTACGACGTGCTATTCAGCGTCACGTAGAGGATCGTACGGCTGAGGAATTGTTAAAGAAAACCTTTAATATGGGTGACACCATTTTAATTGATACGGCAGAAGGGCTAATAACAGTAAATAAGGCGTAAGCCTACAAAGGGAGGGGAGCGACCCCTCCCTTATCTTATTAGCGGCTTTAATAAGTGCTTTAATAAGGCCGAAATGTAAGCTAACTGCGGCTTAATACTTTTGCCCTGTAATACTGGTTGTGGGATAATTAATTAGATATTACTAACAAGATATAGGGAGTTGCATGCAATTGCGTGGTCGTCATTACCTGGTGCCATTATTAATGGTGGTGTTTATCCTGCTAGGATCCTCGGGGGCCCAGGCCGTCGAATGGGGAGAGGTACTACTGAAAGAAGGCCAACAAGGCCCGCTATTTCTTACGGGCACTCAAATAACAGCCGACACCAATATTTTGGGTGATGTTTACCTGATAGGTGAAGAAATACATTTAGGTGGCGATATTAAAGGCGATGTTTTCTGCTTGGCGCAGAAGGTGATCATTGACGGCAAGGTTGATGGTGATGTTCGGGTGATAGCTGGAGAGATGGAATTGAATGGTTCCTGTACTGGTTCGGTCACCGCACTAGGTGATTCTTTTTGGCTCTGGCAAGAAGCAAGCTGTGGCAATCTATTTGTCGCCACCGGATCAGCGCAACTTAACGGCACCGTAAATGGTTCACTGCGGGGACAGACAGATACCATGTACATAAATGGTACGGTGACAGGAAAAACCGATTTAAGAGCTAATTCTCAGCTTTCGATCGGTTCTAAAGCTATTTTGCAGGGTGGATTAGTTTATGAATCGCCGGCCAAGCTGAAGACCGAAAAGGGAGCCAGTATTAGTGGAACTACTCACTACAAATCGATAGCCCCACCAAAAGAAAAGGGCGTCAACCTGACGGCAGTATTGATAAGCTGGCTCTCGGCGATGGTTGCTTGGTGGTTGGCTGGAGTTCTAAAACCTTCGATCTGGCAAAATTGGGGCTATAGTCTAGCTAGTCACCCTTGGACCTCCTTGTTTTTAGGTTCTTTAGCCTTACTGGCTTTACCGCCCCTGCTGGTACTGCTGATGTTTTCCATCGTTGGCATACCGGCGGCTTTGATGTTAGTGGCGATGACGGTTATTGTTGGTTATCTGGGGCGGGTGGTGGTTGCGGTTGGCATCGGTATATATATGGTACGAAGTGCGAAAATTAAGCCGGCCATAGCTATTATGATCGCGCTTATTCCACTGATTTTGTTAACCTATCTCCCGGGAGTGGGGGTAATGTTTATGCTAAGCTATGCTTGCCTGGGGTTAGGCTCGCTATTATATAATCTGCGATTTAACCGACGGGGCCGGGGAATCGACCAGATAATATAAAATCACAGGGAGGGGGGCGCTGGTGACTCGTATAAGAACCCATTATGTATGTCAGCAATGTGGCTATTTAAGTGGCAAATGGTTAGGGCGCTGCCCAGAATGTGGTGAATGGAACTCACTAGTGGAGGAGGCCGGGAAGGCTAAACCGGTAGCCCAAATAGTTGGGGCTTCACCGCTGATCCCCATAACTGAAGTAGAATGCCAAGACAGCTATCGCTTAACGACTGGTATTGATGAATTTGATCGGGTTCTGGGTGGCGGATTAGTGCCAGGATCATTAGTTCTAATTGGTGGTGATCCTGGAATCGGCAAATCGACTCTATTATTACAGACAGCGAGTATGATTGCTCAGCAGGGCATTAAGGTTTTGTATCTCAGTGCTGAGGAATCGGCACGTCAGATTCGCTTACGAGCCGAGCGCTTGCAGGCAGTTAAACCAGAGATAATCTTGGTTAATACTCAAGCCATTGATAATATACCGGATTTACTTAAACAAGTTGAGCCGGGGTTAGTGATCATTGATTCTATTCAAACGGTTTATTCTGAAAATATAACTTCCGCGCCTGGTAGTGTAAGCCAGCTAAGGGGAGCCGCCGCCTTTCTCATGCGTTTAGCTAAAGAGTCGGAGATTCCCTTTGTATTAATCGGTCATGTTACCAAAGAAGGCTACTTAGCAGGCCCTCGAGTTTTAGAACATCTAGTAGATACCGTAGTCTATTTTGAGGGTGAGAAAAACTACGCTTATCGGGTATTAAGAGCTGTCAAAAATCGGTTTGGCTCTACTGATGAAATGGGTATACTGGAAATGACTGCTGCTGGGTTAACCGGGGTAGGTAATCCTTCTTTGCTCCTGATGGGGGAGCATCATGCATCACTTCCCGGGTGTGTACTTACTAGCAGTATGGAAGGTTCCCGGCCATTAGTGCTTGAGTTGCAAGCTTTGGTGGCTAGTGCCACGGCTGGCTACCCCCGAAGGATGGCTTTGGGAATGGATAACAGTCGGCTATCATTGATGCTGGCAGTTTTAGAGAAACATGTACGTCGTGATATTGCGGCTTTAGATGTGTATGCTCGGATTACGGGTGGTATTTATGTACGAGATCCTGCCATCGACTTGGGTTTAGCGGCAGCCATTTTGTCTTCCTATAATAATTTGACCTGTCCCCGAGATACCATATATATTGGTGAGGTCGGGTTGACCGGTGAAGTACGATCGGTGCCCTTTATGGAGGCTCGCCTCAAGGAGGCGGCATCTTTGGGGATTACCCGGGCGGTCGTGCCGATAGCATTGGTGGAGGATGGCCGGGCATTGACCATGCCGATTAAAGTTGAGGCAATTACTAGTATTATGGAACTAATTAACTAAACTAAAGCCTAAGTCCCTTTGAAAAGCCGACTTAACTCCAGTCCGGAATAATCTCGATCTGAAGTTAGTTGTCTCTTGATAAAA
>JBLNAS010000181.1:0-6370 GCA_050259475.1 Methylocystaceae bacterium | reverse complement strand
GCAGTGGGAATAATTCCTCAGGTTAAGCAGACCGAAGATGCTACGATTTATCTAAATTTTATTCGCCCCTTGATGATGGATAACGCGCGGGAGGTACAGCAGGGAACTGGCTGGATGCTGCGCGAAACCTGGAAGCAGCACCCTGAGCAAACGGAGGCTTTTTTGCTAGAGTATAAGGATGTCTCGCCTCGTCTCATCTTTCAGTATGCTACTGAGAAAATGTGTAAAGAGGATAAAGCTAGGTTCAAAGCTAATAAGAATAAGTAGCCACTAACGGAACCGGAGAAGGGGATGAGGTATTTGGCTCGCATTCTAGTGGTTGATGATGATAAAAATATCTGTGAATTGCTTCGCTTGTACCTGGAGCAAGATCAGCATGAAATTATATTTGCTCATGATGGTAGTAGTGCTCTTAATCTCTTTCGTGAACGTGAGCCACAATTAGTACTGCTCGATCTGATGTTACCACTGATATCCGGGATTGAGGTCTGCCGGTTGATGCGTCGGGAGAGTATGGTTCCTATTCTTATGCTTACCGCCCGTGACTCCTCTGATGACAAGGTTACCGGATTGGATGTAGGTGCTGATGATTATGTGGTTAAGCCCTTTGATCCTCAGGAGGTAGCAGCTCGAGTGCGGGCTTTGTTACGGCGACCTAGCACTGAAAAGGCGAATCGGCGGGATGAATCGATCATAATTATCGATGATTTGACCATCAATATGCAGCGCTATGAGGTTTGCTACCGAGGTAATAAGGTCGAGATGAAGCCCAAAGAAATACAGTTACTGCATTTTTTAGCTACCAACCGCAACCGAGTGTTTACTCGAGAAGAGTTACTAGATAAGGTGTGGGGTTATGAATTTGCCGGCGGGACCCGCACGGTAGATGTACATATTAAACGCATTCGGGAGAAGTTCGAACAACCGGGTAGCAATTGGGAGATAAAAACGGTTTGGGGCGTCGGTTACAAGCTTGAGGTCACTCATGGGTAGTGGAATTTTTCGGCGCATTTTTTTGACGAATGTAGCTATAGTTTTGGGGGTTTTGCTAACTGTAGCTTTTACCTCCACCCTGTTTACTAACTGGTATTATCAAACCCAGGAGCAAAAGCAATTAGAGGCTCAAGGGGTAGTAGTCTGTTCACAGATTGCTGCCTATTTAAGGGGTACGGCGGATGTGGGGCAGGTGCAACAGGTGGTGGATGCCTTAGCTAGTACCACTGCTACTCAGATCATGGTTTTACAGGTCAGCCCGAATAATACCCGTTTACTGCAGCAACAACTACAAGCAGTGAAGAGCGAAAAGGATATCGCGCGGATATATGCCCAAGTATTAAAGGGAGAGCAGGTAGTGGAACACCGGTCCTTCTTTTTCCCTTATCAAACGTCAGTCTTACTAGTTGCCCAACCGGTTAAGATTGATCAACAGGTTAAAGCAGTAGTGTTTTTATATACGCCATTAAAGGCATCGGTTGATACCCTAAAAGGGTTTTATCGCATTATTTGGGGTACCGCTACAGTAGCCTTATTAATAGCTGCTGGGGTGGTTTATACTGTAAGCCGCCGGCTGATTAAACCTTTGAGTGACATGGCAGTCGGGGCCCGAGCCCTCGCGCGCGGAGAAGTTGTAGATGATTTTCCGGCGCAACATAAGGATGAAATAGCTGATTTAGCTGCTGCGTTCAATCAAATGAAAAGAGAATTAGCGCGGACTGAGCAAATTCGGCGCGATTTAGTTACTGATGTCTCACATGAATTGCGCACACCTTTAACCAGTGTACGAGGCTTTATTCAAGCTATTCTTGATGGCGTGGTTGCTCCCGAACAGGAGAAAAAGTATCTCAAACTAGCTTATGATGAGTTACAACGTATGACCGCTTTGGTCAAGGACTTACTCGATCTGTCACGCTTGCAGGCGGGAACCATGAGGATTGACCAACAAAGGATCAATTTAGCCACCGTGGCGGAACGGGCAGTGCTGATGTTGGAGTTGCAGGCTAATGCAGCGCAAGTAGCCATCGAAATATCAGCAAAGGCTCCCGTGTTGGTCTTAGGCGATAGTGATCGCATGGGTCAAATAGCTATCAACCTACTCCAGAATGCTATCAGTTATAGTCCGGCTGGGGGCTTGGTGCGGGTACAAGTCGATCAGGTGTTAGGCCAGGCCTTGCTGGCGGTTAGTGATAGCGGCTCCGGTATAGATGCAGCGGAGTTGCCGTATATATTTGACCGCTTTAAACGGGGTGACAACTCGGTAAAGGGTGGTACTGGGGTTGGACTAGCCATTGTTAAGGCCTTAGTTGAAATCCATGGCGGCCACTTAGAGGTACTTTCTGGGGCAGGAACCGGTACGGAAATCCGAGTTTGGCTACCTTTGTTAACAGTTGGTTAACAAATAGGTTATTTGAGGGTAATTAATTGCTGGCACGATTTAAGGGGGGAAGCTGATGACAACCCGCAGGGTTATAAGCTTGTTGTTATTAGCCTTATTGTTAATGGGATGCTCAAACAACCATGTAGGCACAGACAAGCCATCACCGGCATCGGTGTCGACACAAGGGGTTGATCACCCAAAAACGCCAACCAGAAACAACGCTCCTATCATATATTTAACCAGTGACGAGCCCAGACCATCAACATTACCAGAGAATAACCATCCGGTGCCGATAAAACTGTCAGAACCAGTGATTATACAATCAGATCCGGAATTGGCTAAGGATACAGAAGCGGTATTGGAAGATATAAGAAAAGAATTAACCAGTTTGACAGAGGTCTTAAGCGGGTTAGAAGAACCGGATACAGCCTGGAACCAGGAGGTGAGCAAGCCATGAAGCAGCGATTAGGATATTTCAAATGGATAAGTGTGATGATGGTCGTATTGTTGCTGGCCTCAGTTTCAATGGCTTCGGCCACTGAAGGTAAAGCTAAAGAAACATCAAAAAAGTCGTCGGCTAATTTAAGCCGCGAATCACAACTGGAAAATAAGGCGCGTTTACGTTTAGAAAGCCAAGCCTTATTGAAAGAAATCAAACAACAAGCACTGCAGGTTAAACAATTGAGTCGATCGGTAGAAGTGCTTAACGGGCAGTTGCAAAAGCAATTACAACAAGTGCAGAAAAATAAGATTCGCTTGACTCCCCAAGAAGTGCAAATCCTACGGGAACATCTTCAGGTGGTACGAAATAGTTCCCAAAGGCTGGTAGCTGGGGAGAGAAACTATAAACAAGCGCAACAGCAATACCAGCAATACCAGCAACTAACAAATCCGACGATGATTGAAACCTTGGTGACGATTAAATCTGCTCAAGAACAGAAAATACAAGAACTTACTGCCTTGCAGACGGAATTGCAGAAACTAACCGGCTTTCTAGGTGTTAAGAGTAAAAGTTAGCCCGGATTGGTAGTGGAAATGGCAGGGGAGTGTCGTGGGATTAAGAGTGCTACTCCCAGATTTATCACGGCAAGCAATGCGGCGACGACAAATACCCATTGAAATCCATAAGCTTTCCAAAGTAATCCTCCCAGTAAGGGAATACTCATGGAAACTGCATGATCGAGGGTCAAGCCCATCGAGATGGTAGAAGGGATTTCGCTAGCATCCAGGGCAATACGATTTAAAAAGGTAGTGCGAGCGATGCGAACCGCAAATAGAACTTGATCGCTGATAAAACAAGCCATTACCAGCAGACGGGCCGACTGATATGGTAGGAGACCAGGGCTAAAGCCATATAATAGACAGATACCGATCAATAAAAATGATTCACCCGCAATAACCGTCCTTTCACCCCAGTTATCAATAGCTTTGCCTAACCAAGGACGAAAGACTAGCCCCAGAACGGTAGCAATGAAAATTAGCAGGGCGAAGTCTGCGACTGAACAGCTAAACATGGTAATTAGCACCCAGGGGGCAAAAGTAAGAAATACCTGTTTGCGGGCGCCAAAGATAATGTTTAGCAGATAATACAGGTTGTATTGGCGACGATAAATCAAGCGCCGAGGACGATTGACGGTCTGGGCATTAATCCTGAGCAAGCATAAGGCGGCTATCGCCGCACAACAGCCAGCAGCCGCGAAAATGGCTGTAAATCCCAAATCGAACACCCGGGTTAAAAGATAGACCAGAGCCAGACCCACGAGACTACCGACCGACTCAAGAGCACTTAGGCGGCCTAACCAGCGGCCTTCTTGTCCCTCAGGAGCCATCCGAAGACCAATACCGGGAGTGAGTGCCATAAACAGATGGCCACCAGTGCTCCACACCACCATCCATATAATCACCAGAAAGAAGTTAGGGGCTAAGAAGCCCTGCCCCCAAAGCGATATTCCGACCAATAGTGCTGATATTGCGGCAATTCTCGTATCGGCCATAAAAGCTAAGACGGCAAAGACAAAAACCACCAGAAAACCAGGTAGTTCTCGTGGTAGTTCCAAAGCTCCACGAGCAACGGCGTCCAGGTTATGTACTTGGGCCAGGTAATTGTTAAAGGAAGGCTCATACATTCCCGAATATACACCCATCAAAACAGTAGCAATAACAAAATAGATTACTTGCGACGTATATCGGGTTAAGAAATTGCGCATTATTGCCCTCCCTAAACATCATGCCATTATACTAAGGCTTAAAACGATAATTTACTAGTAGGTTGGACTTAACTGAACTTTTAATTATATTAACCTGCCTAATTAATGGCAGGATTCTTGTTGCTTTTTGTTGAATACCAACACGATATGCTGTCGTTGTTGAATGATTTTAAGTCAATAACGGTAGTGAATAGTGGCTTTAAATATAAGGGGAGGTTTGTTGTATGGCACAAAATTTTATGTATGGATCGCTTCGTGATCACAAATTCATCTACAAAGAGTGGCTGGATATGAACAAAGTATTCAGCTTCCCTCGTTACACCTGTTATTCCCTGGATGACATCGATGCAATTCTAACTGAGTCCCACAAGCTGGCTAAGGAAGTTGTGGCACCTACTAATGATGAAAATGATAATCCAGGCGCTATCCTAAAAGATGGCAAGGTGTATGTGCCCGAGGGAATGAAAAAATCTTACTGGGTATTTGAAGAAAACGGCTGGGGAGCCTGCAACTACGACCACAATTATGAAGGTGCACTTCCGCGTAGTCTCTATGCCGCAGTGACTGAGTATTTTGGTGCTGCTAACCCCGGCATGGGACCCTATCTCCTAGCTGGTTGTGGTGCAGCCGAGCTAATTCAGACATTTGGCAGCGAAAAAGCCCAAGAATTATTCCTGCCTAAAATGTTTTCCGGTGAATGGGCGGGCACAATGGATTTGACTGAACCTAACGGTGGTTCTGACGTGGGCGATCTCTTGACCAAAGCGGTAGCCACGGATATCCCAGGCGTTTATAACATCAAGGGCTCCAAGTGCTTTATCAGTGGTGGCGACCAAGATATCACTGATAACATTATTCATCTCACTCTGGCGCGGGTAGAAGGTGCCAAACCAGGTACGGCTGGTATCTCACTGTTCGTAGTGCCAAAGTACTGGGTAAATGATGATGGCTCCATGGGCGAATTTAACGATGTAAGCTGTGTCAGTATCGAGCATAAGATGGGTATTCGTGGTTCGGCTACCTGCGTGTTAGCTTTTGGCGAAGAAAACAACTGCCGTGGCTATATACTGGGCAACCCGCCAGGAGAAGATGGCAAGGGCGAAGGCATGGGGCAGATGTTCAACATGATGAATGAAGAGCGTATGAATACTGGCCTAGCAGCGATGGCGGCTTCGACCTCTGCTTATTATAATTCTGCCAAGTATGCCACTGAGCGGGTCCAAGGCCGGGCACTAACCAATCCCAAAGCTGGTCGAGTTCCCATCATCAAGCATGAAGATATTCGTCGGATGCTGATGGATCAGAAAGCACATATTGAAGCCATGCGGGCTTTGGTCGTTCGTAGCTATTACCTGATGGATATTGCAGAAAATTCTGCTGATCCTGAAGAGAAGAAACAGGCATCCTTCCGGTTAGAAATTAGTACCCCTCTGGTCAAGGCTTATTGTTCTGATGTTGCTTGGGAGATCACTGCTGAAGCTATGCAGGTGTATGGTGGCTATGGCTACAGTGAAGAGAACCCGGTGGCCCAGATCTGCCGTGACGTCAAGATCTATTCCATCTGGGAAGGCACTAACTACATCCAATCGATGGACTTGGTCGGTCGTAAATGGATGATGGCAAAAGGACAAGCCTTCAATGCCTGGATGAGTGATATTGAAAAGCTAGTGGCCGATAATGCAGATCATGAAGAATTTGCTCGTGAGATCGAAATCATCAAACAGGCGATCGGCTCTTACCGGGAGATCCAAATGGCCCTCGGTGGTTATATACAGGGCGGCAAGCTAAG
>JBLNAS010000180.1:0-3259 GCA_050259475.1 Methylocystaceae bacterium | reverse complement strand
GGTGAAATAACGGTCCGAACCTGGCCTGCCAGCTTGCCGTTGTTCTTAGGTTTTGCTTCCGGGGTGATGGTAATGTTAGTAATTCGAGATTTATGGCCTGAAGCTAAAAAGAGTTCACATCGACAGGCTCTTCTCGGAGCGGGGCTGGGTGGGTTAATTATCCTACTGGCAACTTTCCTGTAGTTTATGGAGCCTTTATTAGCATCAAGCGTGCTCCTGCGGCCATGAGAATTACCCCAGCCAAATTCCACCAACAAAAACCTATCTTTTTCAATCCCAGGAAACCAACATTATCAACCATAACCGCAGTTATTAACTGCAGGAGTACAATCGCCGTGGTAGCGTTGCCTACCCCAACCACCGGCATACTTCTTATTACTCCCCAGATAATTAGCACATTTAGTAAACCACCAAGGTAAGCTGGCCAGGGGGCAGGGTGCTGCCATAAAGCCGAGACTGGTGATTTGGAAACCATGAGTATTATAAAAACCACTATACTGCCTGTAATATGAACCCAGAGCATTGAGGGCCAAATGCCTGAATTCTTAGTAAGAACCGAATTAAGACTACCCTGAATCGCCATGGCACTTCCCGCCAGAGCAGCTACCGCCAAGCAAAACCATTGCAATTAACAACACTCCTTAACACTTTAGCCTTCTAATACCATAACCACTCGGAGGTAAAAGATGCGCTAAAAAGCCTGGCAAAGTATTTAAATAGTACAGGCCTTAAGCTATTTATCTTATAATGAGGGCATGGGAAAGGAGTGGCTGATGTGCCTTCTCCAGAGTTTTTAGGTTCAATTCGTGATTTGGATCATCAGTTGGGAGAGGATGACATTAGGCTGCCTCCCCGGCTGCTTTTAAAACCGGCACTTGGCCGCGTTGGTAAACTTATTGATCTTAGTGAGAACCCAACAAGCTTAACGGCATGGCTGCAAGGAGCAACAGTGGCCGCCTGTGATGGTTCCCGGCTGGAATTTGGACCTTTTTATCCGCACACTTTACTGCTGCAAAGGGCGATGGCAATTGTCAGTAATAGCTCGGAAACGTTAGCAGAAGTCGATTGCTGTAGTCCCTTGTTACCAACTCCAGCTCAGGAAATCGAAGAATTAGCTCGTAATAAATCGATGTCAGCAGCTGATGCTTATCCTCGTTGGATTCAAAAGAAGCTCGCTAGTCTGGAAGTAAAAATCGCAGCCCAGGCCATAAAAAAATGGCAGCCCCGGTTGTTGCTGCTGGATGGGGGCTTACTGCTATTTGATACCTTGCCGGGATGGCCGGAGTTGGTTAGCCTCGCTCGTGACAGCCAGACTTTGCTGGTTGGCGTAATTGAGGAAATTGCTACCGCCGAATTGGCACCACTTTTGGGCATAACCGATTCTCGTTACTATGATCGGGAAGTGCTATATGGTTTGTTAGAGCGCGGTGAGGCATTGATACTGGATTCAGAGCACTCGATAAAAAAAGATTACCGTACTGCTTTTACCCGCTTTTCATCCAGACCGGCTGCAGCTGCTTGTGATTTTTTACCGGATACCAATGATGAAGATATTAATAACTGCCTCAATCTGCTTTATGCCACTACCGGCCAAACCGGAAGAGGAATACCATTTTTGATTGATCTGGTAGATCGTAAAGTGCGCATCACCAGGCAAGAGGGTGAGGTATTGCTCAAAATGGGCTTAAGTGCCAATACCTATGAGAAGTTTTTTGCCAGCCAGCGGTCCAATCGCAACATCTAGGAGGTTAAGGCTCATGCAAGTAGTTGGAATGACCAGCGAAAGAGAAGTGCTGGTAGCCAGCCCCTACCGCCGTTTTAAACTCAATGAATTGCTCATCATCGAAGATGATTCCCAGGGAATTCCGGTGGGGGAAGTCATAGAGACCCTGGCACTTAATCCACTCGCACCCACGGTATCGGAAAAATCTCCATTTGTTATGGGAAATGATACCCTAACCTCGCTCGCAGAATTGGGTTTCATGCTGGAAAACGAGACCGTTTATCTAGCCAGAGTACGCATCCTGGATGATCTTTTTTATCCTTTACCGGCGGGAGCCAAGGTCAGAGAACCTTCCTTTGAAGAAGTGCGTCATCTTTTAGTTAGTACGGAACCAAATCGCGGTTTAGTGTGGGGGAGTATCCGGGGAACCGAATCACTGTCGGCGACTTTATCAGCAGAATATCAGAATATAGCGCCGTTACTCGAAGCAGGTCAGTTGGTAGAACAACCGGGGGTACCTTTAGTTTTTAACTATCGAGCATTACAAGATTACCCACATATTGGGGTCTTTGGCGGCAGCGGATCTGGTAAGTCTTTTGGCCTTCGCGTGATTATTGAAGAGTTGATGGGTCACCATATTCCTTTATTGGTTTTAGATCCCCATTATGAAATGAGCTTTGATCAGCCCCTGTTTGCCGGGGGCAAGAGTTTTGGAAACCAGACTCTTATCTATACCGTCGGGCAGGATGTAGGGGTACAGTTTTCCGATTTAAGTGAAAATGATTTAACCAGCTTATTGGATGCCATCAGCCCCATGTCTGAAGCAATGGATTCTGCAGTTAAGACCATAATTCGTCCCCATGACAGTCTGGAAAGCTTTACGTTACGGTTAGAATTATTAAATGAATTTTTAGAGGTCGGGGAGGGTGAATTTACCGAAAGCTTTAATTCTCGCCGGGACTATCCGGAAAATCGAAAAGCTGATGAATTAATGCGCCTTAAAAAACTTGCGGCTCAAATTGGTGGTATTGCAACTATCAGAGCGATTAGATGGCGTCTTCATCGATTAAGTGGTGAAGGGATTTTTATGCCCGATGGAGCCGTTCGGATAGAAAATGGATTAAAAAATGGCCAAACCGTAGTAATAAGAGGGTCCTCCTATTTATTAAAAGTCTATGCGGCTTATTTACTGCGGCGTTTATATCGATTAAGACGTTCATATAAAGATGCCCTGCAGCGAGGAATTCAACCGCCATCAGAATTTCCGCCCTTTATGGTAGTTACTGACGAAGCGCATAACTTTGCGCCGCGTGGTGAAAACAATCTGCCGAGTCGCCGTGAAATTAAGGAAATTGCTCAGGAAGGACGAAAATATGGTATATTCCTTATTCTGGCCACCCAGCGGCCAGCTCTGCTGGATGATACTGTGAATGCACAGTTGAATACCAAATTAATTTTCCGGACGGTACGTTCCACAGATCTACAGACCATACGCGAAGAGACAGATCTCAATGCCGAAGAGATTAAACGTTTACC
>JBLNAS010000179.1:0-4231 GCA_050259475.1 Methylocystaceae bacterium | reverse complement strand
TAGCTACCAGTGGGAAAAAGCTGGATGAATTGCCTAGTGGATCAGTGATTGGGACTTCCAGCCTGCGTCGCCGTGCACAATTGCTGGTGCTACGACCAGATATTAAAGTGGTTGACCTACGTGGAAACCTCGAAACTAGAGTGCGTAAAATGAAGGAATTAAACTTGGATGGGATTGTCTTGGCTTGGGCAGGCCTTGCCCGTATGGATATGACCCATTTAATTACTGAGATATTTGCACCTGAAAGTATGCTATCGGCGGCTGGGCAGGGTGCTTTGGCCATTGAGATCCGTGAAGATGATGATAAAATTAGGCAATTGGTAGCTAAGTTAGAGTCGCCGACAGCCCGTATTGAGATTGCAGCTGAACGTGCTTTCCTAGCTGGTTTAGGTGGAGGCTGTCAAGTGCCTATTGGTGCACGGGCTCAGGTTCGTGATGGACAAGTGCATCTGATGGGTATGGTCGCGTCACTAGATGGTTCTGAGATGATTAAGGTATCCGGTGTCATGCCAATCAATGAGGCTGAGGATTTAGGTAGAGACTTGGCACAGCAAGCTATCGCACGGGGTGGGCAGCAGATATTGGCAGCTATACCACGCGACTAGCTCGAAAGCAAGAGAGGTTAATTTGCTTTCGGGAGTCTCGTGATTCTTATTTTAATGAAACTTATTATTAATATATCAGCTTTTTCGTTCTATTTGACATGACCGGTTTAAGAAAACTATTATAAGCGGCATTATTTGAGGGGGACTAATGACGAATATGCACAATGGTATTGTATATCTGGTGGGAGCTGGCCCCGGTGACCCTGGCTTATTGACCCGAAGGGGTGAGTCTTGTCTGCGCCGAGCCCAGGTAGTGGTATACGATCGACTGGTTAGCCAGCAAATAGTAAACCTAGCTCCACCGGAGGCAGAGTTTATATATGTCGGTAAAGCTAGTAATCAACACACTATGCAACAGGAAGATATTAACCGCTTGCTTGGAGAAAAGGCTTTACAGGGTTTGACGGTGGTGCGACTTAAAGGGGGGGACCCCTACCTTTTTGGTCGTGGGGGTGAGGAAGCCTTATATCTTAATGATTTAGGTATTTCATTTGAAGTGGTACCCGGGATAACATCAGCATTAGCCGTACCAGCCTATGCGGGGATACCAGTCACTCATCGCGATTTTACCTCGACTTTGGCCATCGTTACTGGCCATGAGCAACCGGGTAAAAATGAAAGCTCCATTCATTGGGAAAGCTTGGCTGCCAGTGCCGGCACTATGGTTTTCTTAATGGGGATAGGCAATTTGTCCTATATTACCGAACAACTGACGGCAGCGGGGAAAGCTGGTGATACCCCAATTGCTTTGATTGGTTGGGGCACTACCCCTCGACAGAGAGTTCTTATCGGTAAGCTTGATGATATAGTAGAAAAGGTTAGTGCAGAAAATTTTAAACCCCCAGCCTTAATTATCATCGGGGAAGTGGTTAACCTAAGGCCCTACTTGTCCTGGTTTGAAGCTAGACCGTTATTCGGTAAGCGGATAGTGGTAACCCGAAGCCGCCAGCAGGCTAGTGTGTTAGTGGAAAAGCTTGAGGAACTAGGAGCGGAAGTACTGGAATTACCTACCATCCAGATTAAAAAGGAAGATGATCTGTCAGCTCTGCATCAGGAGTTGCCTTGGCTAAATACTTATAAGTGGGTGGTTTTTACTAGTGCTAACGCGGTGGCTATCTTTTTTGCCGAACTGTGGGCGGCCGGTTATGACGCTCGAGCATTAGCTGCCAGTAGGATTGTTGCTATTGGCCCGGCTACTGGTGCAGCCCTGCGTGAACGTGGTATTTTAGCCGATTTGATACCGGAGGAATATCGAGCTGAGTCGATAGCTGAAGCGATGCTAAGTAACTTACAGCCTGATGATAAGGTGTTACTGGCTCGGGCTCGCCATGCGCGGGAGGTTTTACCGATGATGTTGCGCCAAGCTGGAGCGGAAGTGAAGGAAATTTGTATTTATGAGGCGGTGACTGCCACCTCTCCAGCATCGGGAGTAATCAATGAGATAATTATTGGTCACTATGATGCCATAACATTTACCAGTTCCTCCACCGTTACCAATTTCGTCAAAATGATCGGTGAAGAGCATATGCCGGCAATCATTAAAAAGTCTCAGGTGGCTTGTATTGGCCCGGTTACCGCCGAAACAGCAGCTCGGGTCGGGTTAACTCCGACCGTTATTGCTGATCAATATACTATAAATGGTCTAATTGATAGTCTAATTGCTTTATGGGGACAAGGAGGAGAAACAGCATGATTGGTTTTACTAAATTACTAGCTGGTACTGCCACTGTATCTGAGGTAATAAAATCGAGGGAACAGGGAGGTGTAGTACCACCTCATTTATTGCAGTTTTCGGACGAGTTGCGTCCTTTGGTGGTATGGAATGTTACCAACCGTTGCAATCTTAGTTGCCGTCATTGTTACATCGGGGCGGAAGATAAGTCCTACCAAAACGAACTAAGCACCGAGGAAGCCGAAGCTTTAGTGTACGACTTGGCTAAAATGAAAGCACCGGTTTTATTGTTTTCAGGGGGGGAACCTCTGATTCGTAAGGATATTTTTCATCTGGCTCGCCTAGCGACTAGCCTGGGTGTTAGACCGGTATTATCGACTAACGGTACCTTAATCAATAATGAAATGGCTGAGAAAATCAAAGCATCTGGTTTCCAGTATGCGGGAGTTAGTCTTGATGGTGCTCCTGCTACCCATGACCTTTTTCGGGGGCGGCAAGGTGCCTTTGATCAAGCTTTAGCCGGTATACGTGCTTGTAAAGAGGCGGACGTTAAAACCGGGGTGCGTTTTACCATTAATCGAGATAACATGGGTGATCTACCGGAACTCTTGGATATAGTGGTTAGAGAACAAATACCACGTTTCTGTATGTACCATTTGGTTTATGCCGGTCGAGCCGCTGACATGCATAAACAGGATTTGAACCAGGAAGAGAAGCGACAGGTAATGACTTATCTCATAAACCGTACCTTAGAATTGCATGAAGCCGGGGTAGAAGTTGAGATTTTGACGACTGATAATCATGCCGATGGAATATTTCTCTATCATTGGCTTAAAGAAAATCGGCCTTCTCGTCTCAATGAAGTTGAGGACCTCTTAACCATGCATGGAGGCTGTTCCGCCGGTACTAAATTCGCCAATATTGATCCGCGAGGGAATGTGCATCCCTGTCAATTCTGGCAGGATTACACCGTGGGTAATATAAGAGAAAAACCGTTTAGTGAATTGTGGACCAGTGATGATCCTTTACTGGTCAAGTTACGGAAAAAGGCACAGTATGTGGGTGGACAATGTGGAAAGTGTCAACACAAAGAGGTATGTGGTGGTTGCCGTATTCGCGCCCGTGAAGTAAACGGGGGTATATGGGAAGAAGACCCCGCTTGTTATCTTACCGTTGCGGAGATGAGTCACAAATAGTTGCTTAGCGGGAGGGGCTAATAATGCATTGTTCTTGGAATATGACTAATCAGTGTAATATGTTTTGTGATCATTGTTACCGAGATGCCGGAGCGCGTTTAGATGATGAACTAACTACCGATCAGGGTAAAAAGCTAATTGATGAGATTAAGGCTGCTGGTTTTTCTATGCTGATATTGAGTGGTGGGGAGCCGATAATGCGGTCTGATGTTTATGAGATAATCGCTTATGCTCGTCAGCAGGGTTTGCGGGTGGTCATGGGCTCCAATGGCAGTCTAATCACCCCCGAAGTAGCCGGTAAACTTAAGGCGGCTGGTCTCATGGGTATCGGAGTAAGTTTAGATAGTATCGATCCCGAAAAAAACGATCGCTTTCGCAAGCTGCCAGGAGCCTACCTGTCAACCTTGGAAGGTATGCGAAATCTTAAAGCTGCGGGAGTACCCTTCCAGGTTCATACTACAGTTATGGATTGGAATGTCGATGAGTTGGAAGTTATCTGTGATCTGGGGATCGAATTAGGGGCTATGGCCTTTCATGTCTTTTTTCTGGTGCCGACTGGGCGAGCGGTCAATATTGCCGATGAAGCCTTAAGGGTAAAAGAGTATGAGCATACTCTAGTCCGTTTAATGCAGAAACAGAAACAGGTTCCGATCGAGATTAAGCCCACCTGTGCCCCCCAGTTTGTTCGAATTGCTGATAAATTGGGAGTTAAGTCACGCTTCACTCGAGGTTGTTTAGCGGGAACCGATTACTGCATC
>JBLNAS010000178.1:0-3820 GCA_050259475.1 Methylocystaceae bacterium | reverse complement strand
ACGCTCTTGCATCCTATCCTCTTGACGAATGTTCTGTATCTCCAGACCCGGCATAGCCTCTCCCAAATCACGGGATACCTCGGCTAGCACCTTGACATCATCAAAATAGGTCGTAGCTGCGGCAATAGCCTTAGCCCGTTTAATCGGGTCGCTCGACTTAAAAATACCTGACCCCACAAAGTTACCGTCAGCACCCAGCTGCATCATTAGGGCAGCATCAGCTGGTGTAGCTATCCCTCCAGCCGCAAAGTTGACCACCGGCAACCTACCGAGATTAGCAGTTTCCACCACTAGATTATACGGAGCCTGGAGTTCCTTGGCTACCGTCATCAATTCCTCAGTGGGCAACCCCTTAAGGCGACGGATATCATCCCTAACCTGCCGCATATGTTTAACTGCTTCCACCACATTACCGGTTCCTGGCTCACCCTTGGTTCTAATCATGGCTGCACCTTCACCGATGCGTCGTAGAGCCTCGCCCAGGTTTCTCGCCCCGCAGACAAATGGAACCACAAACTGGCTTTTATCCACATGATAACGGTCATCTGCCAGAGTAAGCACCTCGCTTTCATCTATATAATCGATGCCCAATTCCTCCAGGATTCTAGCTTCAACTAGATGTCCAATCCGGCATTTGGCCATCACCGGGATGGTCACCACATCCATAATCCTTAAGATAATGGTGGGATCAGCCATACGAGCCACTCCGCCGGCGGCGCGGATGTCAGCTGGAACCCGTTCTAAGGCCATCACTGCACAAGCACCCGCCTCCTCAGCTATCTTGGCCTGTTCCGGGGTGGTAACATCCATGATTACCCCGCCTTTTAGCATCTGTGCCAGTCCGGCCTTGACCGTAAAATTTCCTGTTTCGCTCACTATCAATCACCTTCCGCTATAGGATAAAAACTAATATACCTGACCCAGTACAAGACCGGAACTATCTAGATTAATCCTAATTATATTTCCGGTTGAAACAGCGGGGTGCTCAAGTAGCGCTCGCCGGTATCAGGAATAATTACCACCACTAACTTACCCCGATTCTCTTCTCTTCTAGCAATCTCTAGTGCAGCATAAGTTGCCGCACCAGCAGAAATTCCTGCTAGCACTCCTTCTTCCCGGGCTAAACGACGACCGATAGCAAATGCCTGATCATTGGTAACCCGAAATACTTCATCGATTACCGATAAATCTATTACCCCGGGAACAAAGCCCGGGCCGATACCCTGAATCTTATGGGGACCCGGTTTGCCCCCAGACAAGACTGGAGAATCTTCTGGTTCTACGGCAATAATCTTCAATTCTGGTTTGCGGGCTTTCAGGACCTGCCCGAGACCAGTAACCGTTCCGCCAGTGCCAGCTCCGCCAACAATTATATCCACCTTGCCATCGGTATCCTCCCAGATTTCTTCCGCGGTAGTTAGTCGGTGAATTTCAGGATTAGCCGGGTTTTCAAACTGCTGAAGAACTATTGCCCCCGGAATTTCCTGGGCTAACTCGTCAGCTTTCTTTACTGCCCCATTCATTCCCAGAGCCCCTGGTGTAAGTACTAGTTCGGCCCCAAAAGCTTTGAGCAGGTTACGCCTTTCAATACTAAAGGTTTCCGGCATGGTCAGAATCAAGCGGTAGCCTTTGGCAGCCGCGATCATAGCTAACGCAATACCGGTGTTGCCACTGGTCGGCTCAATTATGACCGAACCTGCCTGAAGCTTTCCTTGTAGCTCGGCTTGCAGAATCATGTTATAACCAATACGATCTTTAACACTGCCACCTGGATTAAAGAACTCTAATTTACCCACAACCTGGGCATCAATTCCCTCGGTAACCCGGTTGAACTTGAGTAACGGGGTTTTTCCAATCAATTCAGTTATACTCTCAGCAATGCGACTCATTAACACGTACTTCCTTTCTTAAATCAACGTAATCGTTTCTAACTTATTCTATTGTATTAAACTATGTATTAAATGTCTACTCTTTTTATATGTCTTTAATGCCAGATAAACCTTTGGGCATTGTGAGATTCAGCAATGACGGTAATATCTAGCCCCCAGATCTTATTTATAGTATAGTATCTTTGTAGGTTAACCAAGTTAAGCTTGATACGATTATCAGGGAAAATAAGCTGGTTCCTGTTAAGCTAATGCCATTTATGTTGTTAACCAGTTCTAAAGTCTCGAATTATATCAAGTCAATGAAAGAAGGTTTCTTAATGCCAGTTATTCCAAACCGCTTGGAGGCTTTCGAACTATTAGAGCGGTACGTCAAAAGCGAAAGCTTGATTCGCCACGCACTAGCTGTAGAAGCAGTAATGCAGCATTTTGCTGATTACTATCAGGAAAGTGATCAGGAGAAGTGGTCAATTATTGGCCTGGTTCACGATTTGGATTATGAAATGTACCCCGATCAACATTGCTTAAAAGTACGTGATATATTAACAATAGAAAACTGGCCGGAAGATTATATTCGAGCGGTTCAGAGCCATGGTTGGGAACTGACCGTGGATATTAAACCCGAACATAAAATGGAACAAGTACTATATGCCATTGACGAATTAACCGGTCTAATTGCAGCAACCGCCATCCTTCGCCCTAGTCGAAGCATATTAGACCTCAACGCCAAATCAGTGAAAAAGAAATGGAAGCAAAGTGGATTTGCTTCCGGAGTCAACCGTGAGGTGATCACCAAAGGTGCTGAGATGCTGGGAATGGAGCTGGATCAGCTAATTGACGAGACTATAAAGGGAATGCAAAAAGTCGCTGAGGAGATTGGTCTCAAGGGAGAATACTAAAAGTAAATTATCGCAGCATAGCCCAATAAAATTCACCATTAGATGGAGGCCATAATGCTATACGAGTTTTCTCGAACTGAATTATTAATCGGTAAAGATGCGATTAAAAAACTGCAGCATAGCACGGTAGCTGTTTTTGGCATCGGGGGGGTGGGCAGCTACGCGGTGGAAGGCTTGGTTCGCTGCGGCGTTGGCAACCTGGTGCTGGTAGATGATGACTGTGTCTGCCTCACTAATTTGAACCGTCAATTACACGCCACCCGCAAGACAATTGGTAAGCCCAAGGTAGAAGTTATGCGTGATCGGATTTTAGAGATTAACCCCCGCGCCAATGTTGAAATACACCAGCGCTTTTATATGCCTGGCGGCGCCAGTGAAATGATTCGAAATGACTACAACTATATTATCGATGCCATTGATACAGTGACTGCCAAGCTTGATTTAGTTGTAAACGCCACCGAGCAAAGCATTCCTATTATCAGTTGCATGGGGGCAGGCAACAAACTTGATCCAACCAAGCTAGAGGTAGCCGATATCTATGCAACCTCAGTCTGCCCCCTAGCCCGGGTAATGCGCCGTGAATTACGTGCCCGTGGTATCCCCGCACTCAAAGTCGTCTACTCAAAAGAAGAACCCCTAAAACCACTGGAAAGCGAAGATAGCAGCTGTAGTTCCAGCTGTATCTGTCCCCAAGGCACCACCCGCAAATGTACGGTAAGAAGACAGATTCCTGGTAGCGTCTCCTTTGTCCCTTCCGTGGCAGGCCTTATTATTGCCGGTGAGGTGGTTAAAGATTTAATCAAATAATAAAGTATTAATTTTTGCCGCAACAATCAGGCAGTTTAGAGATTATAGTCCAAGCTATCCTACCTAAAAGGAGCAGCAAAATTAACGCTGCTCCTTTGCCTTGCCCTTATAATGCCTTTATGCTCCCACCCAAGAGCTCCCTTCCGAAAACTCAATACCTTGGTATTTTCATAATGTTGTCTCTATTTGGTTTTTCTTGCATATCCTCAAACATAACTTTTACGAGCG
>JBLNAS010000177.1:0-3404 GCA_050259475.1 Methylocystaceae bacterium | reverse complement strand
CCTAGCAATATACTACCTACAAGTTTAATACTAACAATGTATTATATAAAAACTAAATATTCTCGATATGCTCACTCTTTCCTTTGGTATTAAATGGGATAGGTTTGCTCATTAATGTTAAATCAGCGGCAAGATAAAATTTTGAGTTAATTTTGTACGAAAAATATTAGTAATTGTGTCGAGGTAAGAAGTCCTAAATGGCGGGAGAAGTGCCGATCAAACCGGGAGGGGAATTACTATCTTTTACTATTGTTTCCTTATCGGAATAAAGGATTCCGTACATTAGGTGCGAATTATACTTTTTGGTAAATGTTAATAAGTAAGAGCTTAGAGTCTTATTGAGATTAGTAAAGGGAGGATGATTTGTAGTGCCTGAAGCGTATAAGGGTAAAGAGTACAAGTGTATACTGTCATGGCTAGATAATGGGGTTGGTTATCTTCAGTTTAACCGTCCCAAAGCTTTTAATGCCGTCAATAGTTATCTGTTGATGGAAGCTACCGAATGCCTAAATGACATGAGCGTTGATCCTGAAGTTAAAGTTATTATTATACAGGGGAACGAGCAGGCTTTTGCCGCTGGTGCCGATCTTAAAGAAGTAGCTACTAAGAACCCATTCGAAGCTCGCGATTACATTGATAAAGTACATGCTTGCCTCTTTGCTATGGAAGACAATCATAAACCGGTTATTGCCGCTGTTCGTGGTTTAGCTTTAGGTGGCGGGTTTGAATGTGCATTGGGCGCTGATATGCGGGTAATCGCAGACAATGCTACACTAGGTTTACCGGAAATCAACCTGGGAATATTCCCTGGTGGTGGTGGAACCCAACGTATGCCGCGCAACACAAGCTTAGGCAATGCCAAGCAGTATATCTTTACCGGTGATTTCTTTACCGCTGAAGATGCTTACCGGATGGGTCTAGCTAATGTTGTAGTACCAGCTGATGAGGTAATGGGCATTGCACTTAAGTATGCTAAGAAAATGATGAAGAAGAGCCCATTGGCACTGCGGGAAGCCAAGAATGCAGTTAATATGTCAATGAACACTGACATCAAGACTGGATGTCGGATGGAGCAACTAAGCTGGTCGATGCTGTTTGCCTCTGAAGATCAAAAGGAAGGCATGAATGCCTTTGCCGAAGGGCGTAAAGCTGAGTTCAAAGGTAAATAAGGCTAACCGAAGTTTAAGATGGATGGTATCTGCTAGGTACCATCCATCTTTTTGGTTTTATTTATAACTTAGCTTCATATTCGGCAGCTTGGAAGCCAGTAATAAAGATAGCATCACTAGTAATTATTGGCCGCAGCATCACTCGAGGGTAGGCCTTGAGTAACTCAATTGCCCCTGCTTCATCCATATTATCAAGCGGGGGGTTAATTTTCTTAAATAATTGACTCTTTTGATTAATTAACCCCTTGATCGACGAGTTTCCTGCCTTAGCCAAGGCTTGTATTTCGTCAACTGATAGGGGTTCTTTGATTAAATCGCGATAAGAAAAGTTGATATGGTGTTCGGAAAGCCACGCTTTCGCTTTAACACAGGTACTTCACCCGGTGACACAATAAAATGTGAAGTTAGACATACGGCGTACCTCCTTATAATGGTTATTTATAGTATAACTCCTGCCAAACCCTGCCATTGTCTTTGCCGCTTTAATTAGTTAAACTATTAACTGATCAGAATGAAAATTGATGGGAGGTAAGGTAGAGATGTTAAAGGGGAATAAGCGGCTAATTGTAGTGGGTTTGGTATTGTTAATGGCGATGTCCGTTCTAGTAACTGGGTGCCAAGGCTCAAAGAATAAGGCGGATCTCAGTACTTGGGAACGGGTGCAGCAGGACAAGAAGATCGTTTTTGGTCTTGATGACGCATTTC
The DNA here is from genome assembly GCA_050259475.1 of Methylocystaceae bacterium. Classification (GTDB taxonomy): domain Bacteria; phylum Bacillota; class Syntrophomonadia; order Syntrophomonadales; family JBLNAA01; genus JBLNAA01. The sequence continues at coordinate 1,530 of JBLNAS010000177.1, read as the reverse complement.
GCCCGATGGGATTCCGCGATGAGAAGAATAACTTGGTGGGCTTTGATATTGATATGGCCAATGAGATTAGCCAGCGTTTAGGGGTTAAGTTAGTTCCTCAGCCGACTCCTTGGGATGGGGTAACGGCAGCACTTAATGCGAAAAAGTTTGATCTTATTATTTCGGGCATGACCATAACAGATGAGCGCAAAAAGCAGGTAGCTTTCACAAATCCTTATATCAAGACCGGCCAAGTAATCTTAGTTCTAGCTGGCAATGACACCATCAAAGGTGGCTCAGATTTAAAAGCTAAAATAGTAGGTACTCAGAAGGGCTCAAGTGCCCAACCTTTGGTTGAGCAATTGCAGGAGGTAAAAGAGCGTAAATTCTATAATCAATTCCCGGAAGCAGTTATGGATCTTAAAAATAAGCGGGTGGATTGCCTTATCATCGATGCACCTCTGGTAGCTGACCTCGAAAAGCAGATGCCGGGAGCCTTTAAACCAGCTGGAATTTTGGCCGAGGAGTACTATGGTATTGGTGTGCGTCAAGCGGATACGGAACTGATTGCTGAAATCAATCGAGTTATCAAAGATATGCAGCAGGATGGTACCTTAAAGGCATTATCACAAAAATGGTTTGGTATGGATGTAACAACTTTTTAATTAAACCTAAGCCCCATAAACATTAAAGGATGAGCTATAAATGACGGGAACTATGGAAACTGGTCTGATGGACACCATACTCTTTGTCTGGGGATATCGGATACAATTTGCCCAGGCTATTCTTATCACTATCGGCCTATCGATTGCGGGCATGTCGATTGGCACCTTCATCGGCCTAGGTGTGGCTTTGCTAAAAATTAGCGAGCATAAGCTGCTGGTCTTAATTGGCAGCTTTTATACCTGGGTTTTTCGCGGTATACCACTACTAGTTCAGTTGTTTGTGTTATATTACGGACTACCCGGACTGGGGATAAATCTGCCGAACTATATAGCAGCTATAATCGGCCTTAGCTTGTGCTCCGGTGCTTATATTGCGGAGATTATGCGCGCCGGAATTCAGTCAATCGAGAAAGGCCAAATGGAAGCGGCGCTATCCCTGGGCATGTCTCGTGGTCAAGCTATGCGTCGGATTATAATCCCCCAGACTTATCGCCGTCTGGTACCCCCGATGGCCAACGAATTTATCACTTTGCTCAAGGATACCTCTTTGGCTTCGGTAATTACGATGGTGGAGATACTAAGAACTTCAGAATTGATCGCCGCTAATACTTTTCGTACCTTTGAAATGTATGTAACGGCTGCTATTTGTTATTTATTCCTCACCACGGTTATAACTAGCCTTTTGGGAATGTTGGAAAGAAAGCTGGCCGTGCAAGAAGAAGGGGGGGCACCTGGTGATAAAAGTGCAGGGATTATGCAAAAGTTTTGGACCACTGGCAGTATTGCAAAACATTGATCTCCAGGTTGCCTCGGGCGAAGTAGTTGTTATTATCGGTCCTAGTGGTTCAGGGAAGAGCACACTTTTGCGCTGTATTAACCGCTTGGA
>JBLNAS010000176.1:0-4692 GCA_050259475.1 Methylocystaceae bacterium | reverse complement strand
CGGGCCAGAAGAAGCCTACCGGGTTGTAGTGCAAAACCCGAAATTGATAGCTGATCAAATCGAGAAGATCAAACCAGTTCCTGATGAACTCTACACCCCAACTATTGATGGGGCTGATGAGATAATTACTGAGTTGTCGCAGAACCGCGCTAAACAGTTGTACGGCGATCCCTTGCACCCTTTGGTAATGGCCCGCTTGGAAAAAGAATTGACCTCCATCGTCGGTCATGGTTTTAGCAATTTATATTATATCGCTTACCGGCTGGTTAAAAAATCAAACGAAGATGGTTATCTGGTAGGATCTCGAGGATCAGTTGGTTCTTCGCTAGTGGCCTATTTAACTGGAATTACGGAAGTGAATCCGTTGCCACCGCATTATGTTTGTTCTAATTGTCGTCATAGCGATTTCATTACTGATGGTTCAATTGGCTGCGGTGCTGACTTAGAAGATGCTAGCTGCCCACAATGTGGACAACTTTATCGCCGTGATGGTTTTGACATTCCTTTTGAAACCTTTTTAGGGTTTGATGGTGATAAAGTACCAGATATTGACCTGAATTTTTCCGGAGATTATCAGGCTATTGCTCACCAATTCGTGGAGGAACTTTTTGGCCGGGATAAGGTCTTTCGAGCCGGCACCATTTCCACGGTGGCAGAAAAGACCGCCTTTGGTTTTGTAAAAAAATACATGGATGCAAATTTGATAAAATATCGTACTCCGGAACTAAACCGCTTAGTAAAAGGGATTACGGGGGTTAAACGTACCACGGGACAACACCCCGGAGGGCTTATGATAGTACCTCGAGAAAAAGATGTCCACGAGTTCACTCCGTTACAGCATCCGGCCGATGACCCTAAATCTGGAATAATTACTACTCATTTTGATTATCATTCGATTTCCGAACGGCTAGTTAAAGTAGATATTTTGGGACATGATGACCCCACAATGATTAAAACCCTGACCGATCTGACGGGTTATGATGCTCGCCAAATTCCACTGGATGAACCTCAGGTCATGAGTTTATTTTCGGGTACCGGGGCACTCGGGGTGACCGCCCAGCAGATTCGTTCTGAGATCGGAACTTATGGTGTGCCTGAATTTGGTACCCGCTTTGTTAGACAGATGCTCGAAGCCACTCGGCCACATACCTTTTCTGAATTAATTAGGATAAGTGGTCTTTCACATGGTACAGATGTTTGGCTCAACAATGCCCAAACCCTGATTGCGGAACAAACCGCTACCTTGAATGAAGTCATAGCTACTCGTGATGATATTATGACTTACTTAATATATAATGGGGTTCCGGCTATCACCGCCTTCAAAATCATGGAAAATGTCCGGAAAGGTAAGGGTTTAAACGACGAATATATTGCTGCCATGCAAGAAAAGGAAATTGCGGAGTGGTATGTGGCATCTTGTCAAAAGATAAAGTATATGTTTCCCAAGGCTCATGCGGTGGCTTATGTCACGATGGCCTATCGAATTGCTTACTTCAAGGTCTATTATCCAGAACAGTTTTATGCAGCTTACTTTTCAGTCCGGGCGGAAGACTTTGATGCCCAGGCAGCATTGGCAGGTCCTGACCGCGTGATTCAGCGTATAGAGGAAATTGAGAAAATGGGTTTGGGAGCTCCTCCGAAGGAGAAAAATCTGTTGCCGGTTTTGGAGCTAACCTTAGAAGCTATGGCCCGTAAGCTAAAATTTCTACCTGTGAATCTTTGGCAGTCACAGGCTAAAAACTTTGAAATTACTAATGACGGTATTCTACTACCATTTAACTCCCTGCCGGGAGTAGGTAACCAAGCAGCGCGTGCGATTGTAGAGACCAGATTAGCTAACCCCTTTACCTCCGTGCAAGATTTACAGATAAGGGCGCATATTTCCACCCCGGTAGTGGAAATACTCAAAAATGCAGGATGCCTAACTGAGCTACCAGAAAGCTCTCAAATAGCACTTTTTGCCTGAATTTAGTGCTGCCTTCCCTTGTACATCATAGTTTTACTATGCTATACTGCAAAAAGGTGGCAAATAGTGTGAGCTAAGAGTGGGTTAGAGCCCACTCTTTCTGTTGATATCCTAGGAACAAAGAATAAGGTGGAATTCACTTGCAGAATCAAGAAGTCGCTGCCCTGCTTGAAGAACCATTAGAAGTATTGTTGCAAACTCAAGGTTTGGAAGTAGTAGATATCCAATACCTGTCAGTCGAGGGAAGCATGGTGCTAAGGGTGTTTATTGACCATCCCGAATTAGGGGTTAATCTTAACACCTGTGCGCAAGCCAGTCGATTGATCAGTGAGTGGTTGGATAAAAAAGATCCACTACCTGGTGGCAGTTATCTACTTGAGGTATCTTCACCAGGAATTGATCGGGTTTTAAAAAAGGACCGTGATTTTGAGCGGTTTATGGGCAGTATGGTTAAAGTACGATTGAAACAGAAGGTTGATGGTCAACGCAACCTGATTGGTAAGTTATCTGCTTTTGACAGTGAGAATATATTTTTATTGGTTGACGAAAAAGAATGGCGTTTACCTCGGGAGATTGCCCAAGTGCGCCTAGAGCCTGAATTATAAGAGGAGGATTGAGTGAATGGCAAATGAACTCATCCAGGCACTTGCCGATATTGAAAAAGAAAGAGGCATTCCCAAGGATGTTTTAATAGATGCTATTGAATCAGCTTTGAAGACCGCCTATAAAAAGAATTTTGGCTCTAACCAGAATGTTACGGTAGAGCTTAATTCAATTACGGGTGAAGTTATCGTTTTTGCCCGCAAATTAGTGGTAGAAGAAGTAACTGATGATCGTACTCAGGTAAGTCTTGCTAAAGCTCAGGAAAACGATCCTAATTTACAAATTGATGATGAAATGATTTATGAGGTAACCCCCACTGAATTTGGTCGCATCGCTGCCCAAACCGCCAAACAAGTAGTCATTCAACGCTTACGGGAAGCAGAACGCACCCTGATTTTCGACGAGTTTTCTAGTCGAGAGGGTGAACTGGTTACCGGAACAGTTGGCCGTATTGAGCAAAAAATCATTTATTTGAATTTGGGCCGAACTGAAGCTACAATGCTGCCTCAAGATCAAATTGCCATGGAGACTTATTATCCTGGTATGCGAATTAAGGGTTATATTTATGAAGTACGGCGTTCAGCAAAAGGACCACAGGTATTTTTGTCTCGAGCTCATCCTAATTTTCTCAAACGCTTATTTGAACTAGAGGTTCCGGAAATCTATGATGGTCTGGTGGAGATTAAATCGATTGCCCGGGAAGCAGGAGCTAGATCAAAAATAGCGGTATATTCTCGGGATGAAAAGGTAGATCCGGTTGGCTCTTGTGTTGGTCCCCGAGGAATTCGGGTGCAAAACATTGTCCGCGAATTAGGCGGCGAAAAGATAGATATCATTAAATGGTCTGCTGATGTAGCAGAATTTGTCGCTAATGCCCTTAGTCCTTCACGGGTAGTTTACGTCAATGTGTTTGAGGCTGAGAAGACAGCTCGAGTAGTTGTTCCCGATTATCAGTTATCACTGGCTATTGGTAAGGAGGGGCAGAATGCTCGTCTGGCTGCCAAACTTACTGGTTGGAAAATAGATATTAAGAGTGAGAGCCAGTTTAGTGAAAGTCAACCTGAGGAAAGTCAATTTGAGGAAGGAAGTTAGTATTGACCAGGGTTAAAAAGTTACCACAGCGCATGTGTGTAGGCTGTCGGCAAATGAAAAACAAAAGAGACTTAATCCGGGTCGTGCGTAATCAAGACGGTGAGATAAGCCTGGACCGTATCGGTAAGAAACCTGGTCGAGGTGCTTATTTATGTCCGAATATTGGTTGCTTTAAAGACGCGGTTAAGGGTAAAAGACTGCAGAAAGCCCTGGATCACGATATACCACCCCAGGTTATGATTGATCTGGAGAAAGAATTTGTTCCTAATGAAACTTAACCGCGTATTACAGCTTCTTGGGCTGGCCGCTCGCGCCGGGCAGGTTACTACCGGGACAGAGGCAGTTAAAAACAGTATACTTAGAAAGAAGGCATACCTATTGATATTAAGTACCGATATTGCCGATAACTCGCATCAGGAGTTGAAGGCAGCTTGTCTGAGAAGCGGTGTTCGCTGGATATATTGCGGTGACAAAAATGAGTTGGGTCAAGCAGTAGGAAAACCCTACCGGGTAGCGGTAGCGGTTAATGAACCTCGTTTGGCCCAAAGAATTATATCTGAGTTGGATGCAGGGGAAAGTCCGAGTACAAACATGGGGGTGGATAAATGAGTAAGGTGCGGGTGCACGAACTAGCAAAGGAATTTGATATACCTAGCAAAGACATGGTAACGAAGATGCAAACGATGGGTCTGGATGTTAAGAATCATATGAGTACAGTAGAAACATCGCAGGCTGATTGGGTGCGTCGAAAATTATCACCTAATCCATCTCCTGGTAAAAACACATCGGTGAACACCCCTGACAATCGACCGAATAGAAATAATGATCGTCCTATGGGTAGACCACCAGTTAATAACTCTGGGGATGATAGACCCAGACATGATAGAAATCAAGAGCGACCACCCCAGCATTCGGATAACAATGCGGCAATTGATAGAGAGAAAAAAGTGGTCAGCCCTGGTGAACAGACTGATCGTCCCCCGCAAGGCCAGCCAGGTCAGGGTTATGGTGACCGCCCGCAAGGACAGCCA
>JBLNAS010000175.1:0-3611 GCA_050259475.1 Methylocystaceae bacterium | reverse complement strand
CAGCCAAAAATAGGGTTAGCTCCTTTAAATCTGCTGGTCCTTGCCCTGATAGTAAATCTATGGCCTCGCTTACCTCCAGCGCATTGCCAATCGCTAAACCTAAAGGTTGTTCCATGGTACTCAAAACCGCTGCCATCCGCCGACTGGAACGATGGCCGATATCTACCATGGTGCGGGCTAAGATTCTGGCTTCATCCATATTCTTCATAAAAGCTCCGTCGCCCACTTTGACATCGAGTAATATGGCATTAGCTCCTGCCGCTAGTTTCTTACTCATTACACTAGAGGCGATAAGTGGTACCGAATCGATGGTTGCGGTGACATCACGCAGACTGTACAATTTTTTATCCGCTGGTACCAGATTGCCACTCTGAGCAATTACTGCCAGGTTAATCTGCTTTACTTGGGCAATAAATTCAGCTGGTGATAGCTGCACCCGAAAACCGGGGATTGCCTCAAATTTATCCACCGTACCACCAGTATGACCCAGCCCTCGCCCTGACATTTTGGCCACAGGAATACCAGCTGCGGCTACTATTGGTGTCGTAGTAAGGGTCGTCTTATCTCCTACACCACCCGTACTATGTTTGTCCACCTTAATACCGTCAATGGCTGATAAATCCATACTATCTCCTGAGGCTGCCATCGCTAAAGCTAGGTGGGTTATTTCTTCGCCCATCATTCCACGAAAGTAAATGGTCATGGCCAAAGCGGCGGCTTGATAATCCGGTATATCACCCCGGGTATAACCCTGAATGAAATAATTAATTTCCTCCGCGGTTAAGGTGTGACCATCTCTTTTTTTCTGAATTATATCGATTATATTAAGCATTAATTCCCAGTAGGTCGGCAAACCCATGCCCCGGTAATTGCTCGGCATTCACCCCCAGCAAATCACAGACAGTCTTACCGGTATCAGCGAAAGTTTGACGCACTCCCAGGTTCACCTCCCCCGTAATTTTCTGTCCACCTACTAACAAGGGAACATATTCCCGAGAATGATCGGTGCTGCAGGTAGTAGGATCGCAGCCATGATCGGCCGTTATAATAAGTAGGTCATCCCCTTTTAAATGGGCCTTGAAGTTACCTAACCAACGGTCAAACTCCTCCAGCGCACTAGCATAACCGTGAGCATCATTGCGATGACCATATTTCATATCAAAATCAACCAAGTTGATAAAAGCCAAACCCTGGAAATCTTCGGCTAACAAATTAAAGGTAGCTGCCATCCCCTCATTATTGCCTGCGGTATGCAGGCTGCGTCCAATACCCCTTCCGGCAAAAATATCGCTAATCTTTCCCACCGCAATAACATCTTTGCCCGCTTCTTTTAATCGATCCAACCCAGTTAGACTGATTGGGGGCAGAGAATAATCGTGACGGTTGGCTGTGCGAATAAATCGTCCTGGTTCTCCAATAAATGGTCGGGCAATAACCCGCCCTACCCCCCAGGCACCAGTCAGTATCTCACGCGCGGCTTCACACATCTGATAGAGTTCAGCCAGCGGTATTATATCCTCGTGGGCAGCAATCTGAAATACACTGTCTGCCGAAGTATAAATAATCGGCATTCCGGTTTTTAAGTGCTCAGCTCCCAATTCTTCAATAATAATCGTGCCGGAAGCCACTTGATTACCCAAGCTGTGACGGCCAATCCGGCGTTCAAATTCTGCTACCAAAGCGGCTGGAAATCCATCCGGGAAGGTTGGTAGCGGTTGATCAAGGATGCAACCCATCATCTCCCAATGCCCCGAGGTGGTATCCTTGCCGTGGGCCATTGAGGCCGCACGACCATAGGCGCCGTTAACTGCAATGGCTGACGCCACTCCCTCAATGGCGGTGATTTTACCTAACCCCAGAGCGGCCAGGTTCGGCAAAAACATTCCCCCGACCGCACTTGCGGTATTCACCAGGGTATTTGATCCCAAGTCACCATAGGCAGCGGCATCAGGCAACTCGCCGATACCGACACTATCTAACACGATCAGAAACACTCGCTTAATCATCTTTGACCTCATTTCTACCTGGCTCGGGGATGTGCCGCATCATAGACTTCACGAATCCGGCTCCGGGTCAGGTGGGTATAGATTTGGGTGGTGGTAATATCAGCATGACCCAACATCTCCTGGACGGCTCGTAGGTCAGCGCCGTTCTCCAGCAGGTGGGTAGCAAAGGAATGGCGGAGGGTATGCGGGGTTAATTCCTTTTTAATTTCAGCACCCCGAGCATAACCATTAAGCAATTTCCAAAATCCCTGTCGACTTAAGGGACGGCCATGGTTATTTAAAAACAGATTCCTTTCGGTTTGATTCCTTAGCAGCAGGGGACGAGAACGGGATAGATACCTGCCAACCCATTCTACTGCAGTTTGGTTGATGGGTACGATACGTTCTTTGCTCCCTTTGCCCATACAGTGGGAAAAACCAGCTAACAAATTAACATCGTCAACTTTAAGGCTAAGTAATTCTGATACCCGCATCCCAGATGCATACATCAATTCCAGCATGGCTCGATCACGTATCCCCAGTGGTTTAATCGCATCCGGTAAACAAAGCAGTTTGTCCACCTCTTCCACGCTCAAAACTCCGGGTAAACGGCGGGCTAATCGTGGGCTTTCCAGGTCATCAGTAGGATTTATTGCTACTATTCCCTCCTGCAACAAAAACTTGTAAAAGGACTTGGTTGAGGACAAATTGCGTGACACGGTCGCAGCAGTCATCCCATAATCAAGCAGGCAAGCCAAGTACTCGACTATCTGTCCCCGGCTTACCTCGACCCAGCTTTTTATCCCCTTATCCTGCAGATAACTCATCATTTTATGCAAATCACGCCGATATGCCGCCTGCGTGTTGGCGGCCAATCCCTTTTCCACTCCCAAATAAGCAGTGAACATAGCAATTTCTCGTTCCAAGCTGGCATCTCCAGTTCATCTTAATTTAATAGGTGATGCCGTTCTTATTCTCTCTCTTCATAGTAAAAATCCTGCAATTTGATGACAAATTGTTCCACCGAACGGTCAAAATCACTGGGGGCATCATTATTAACCCGTAAGGGATTCCCGGTTGGGATTTTATCATCGGTAAAGCCGTTGAATACCGGGGTTGGAACTGGATGGGTAACAAAATGTACCCCCGCCATTACTAGCCATCCCAAAACCAAAAGGATGGCTAACCCGCTGATAATCTTACGCCAGATTTGTTTTCTGGTTCCAATGATCACGATCATGCCTATCTCCCCCTTACCACCAATGTAATAGCCAGGGTGTCACCCGACATTCTACCAAGGCTCCCAGCCATATACCCCCTCCCGCTAACAGCATGATTATTACATAGGCCAACAAACTCTTAATTATGGTATTGCCATTGCGCTCGGGGCTAAATAAAGCTACCGAAAATCTTAGCGCGGCAGCGGCCATGACCACCAAACAGGGTATATAAATCAAGTTATGGGGTAGTACTGCCGTAAGCGCCAAACCCATACTCGTATCATTATGGGCACGCGATAGCGTATATACGGTATAACCCACACAGTAACCCTTGAAAAAGATGAGCGGGAGCACCAATAATACCCCAATAACTGTCAAACCCAGCAGACTCATCGTCAGCCACCAG